>NZ_SSOK01000063.1:13708-251768 GCF_029871195.1 Pseudomonas sp. BN415 | reverse complement strand
GCCCCAGGGTTCCGTTGTCGCTGAAGGGGGTTCCGACCGCACCAGCATCCACCGCGTAGCCGAGGGCGGCGCTGACCGCACCGGCGCTAACCGTATCGCTGAAAACGGGTCCGACCGCTCCCAGTCCCTGCGGGTAGCTGAAGGTGGCTCCGATCGCACCAAGGCCTTCGATGTCGCTGAAGGCGGTTCTGACCGCACCAAGGCCTTCGATGTCGCCGAAGGTGGTTCCGACCGCACCAAGGCTTTCGATATCGCTGAAGGCGGTTCCGACCGCACCAAGGCCTTCGATGTTGCCGAAGGCGGCTCCGACCGCACCAAGGCCTTCGATGTCGCCGAAGGTGGTTCCGACCGCACCAAGGCCTTCGATGTCGCCGAAGGTGGTTCCGACCGCACCAAGGCTTTCGATGTCGCTGAAGGCGGCGCTGACCGCACGGGTGCCAACCGCATCAGCTGATCCCGGAGCCGTTCAGAGGCAGGCAATCACGATGTATGCAAATCCTCGAAAGGCAGAAGGCGCCACATGTGGCGCCTTCTTTCTTTATCGGGAGGGCAAAAGCTAATGTCTGGATTACGTGTTGCAAGCAGCTGCATGGCCTGTAGGCTCTTGCACTGATGGTCGATGTCTCGCAACAGCTAACGCAGGACGTTCGAGTAGCAAAGCCGAGTTTGCTTGGCGATGGCAATCGTCACCACAAGTCCGCCCTCAAATAACCCCGGCACTCCGCCCCTCAACACGCAATACACGCCTCGAACGCCGACCGCAGTTCAACGGCATCCACCGCCCCACGCGCTCCGATGACGATCAGTTGGGTATGGGGTGCCATGCCCTCCCAGCTGTCTTGCGGCTTGATCTCACTGCGGCTGCCAACCAGATGCAGAACGCAGCGCTTACCGGGCGCCTCCGCGATATGGCAAACGCCCTTGGCGCGGTAGATCTCGCTAGGCAAGGCAGCCAGGGTCTTGCGCAGCGCCTTGAGAGACAACGGCCGCTCAGTGGAAAAGCTCCAGGTATCGAAGATTGCCGCGTGATCCTGCTCCCTGGTCGCCGCCAGCACCGGAGCCGATGCGGTTGCGGCGGGCCGGAAACTCCAGCCCTCCTTGAAGCGCCCCACACCCAGTACCAGTTCCAGCGGCACCTCGCCGTACTGACTCTCCAGCACCCGGGCATTAGGGTAAAACCAGCGGGCTTTGAGCGCGTCAATCTGCTCGCGACCGACCCGGTCCATCTTGTTCACCACGATGATGTCCGCCACATCCAGCTGCTCCATTGCCAGTTGGGCCATGGCGCCGTCCAGCTGCCCGAACTGCTCGGCATCGACCACCGTCAGGATGCTGTCGATGGCCAGCGCTTCGCGGAACTGCGGGTAACGCAGCGTATTGGCAATCTTGCTCGGATTGGATACCCCGCTCGCCTCGATGACGATGTACTCCGGCCGACTGGCGCGGTCGTCCAGCAGACGCCCGAGCTGCTCGATCAGATCGCTCTCCACGGTGCAGCAGATACAGCCGTTGGCCAGGCTGACCATGGTCTGGGTCTGGCTGACGATCAGTTGGCTATCGATATTGATGGCACCGAAGTCGTTGACCATCACTGCCATGCGCAGACCGTGATCACTGGTGAGGATGCGGTTCAGCAAGGTGGTCTTTCCGGCGCCGAGAAAGCCGGAAACTATGGTCACGGGGATGGGATTGCGTTTACTCATCGTCCTGCCTCTTGGTCGTCGGCCGGGATACTCCCGGCCTTGCGCATCAGAAGTTCGGCAACTCGCCACGCCAGGTGGCGGCATAGCTGGTTTCGTCGAACTCGCCCTGTCGGTCCCAGGTCACTTCGCCTTCCAGCAGGGTCAGCTGCACCTGGGTGTTGTGGATGTTCCCCTTGGGCGCCACCTCGAACAGATTGCGATCGAGCACGATGAGGTCGGCGGACTTGCCCACCTCGATGGAACCGGCCTTGCTTTCGATCCCCATGCACCAGGCACCATTGAGCGTCATCACTCGGATGGCCTGCTCAAGGCTGATGGGACTGCCATAGAACTGTCCCTCTTCCTCGCTGTAGGGATTCTCGCGAGTGACCATGGCCTCGAAGCCGATCCAGGGATTGATGCTGGAAACCGGCCAGTCGGTGCCCATCACGGCGACCCCGCCGTGCTCCAGCACACCCTTGAAGTTGTAGGCGCGCTGCATGCGGTCTTCGCCAAACACGGCACGGGCGTTGGCGAAGGACGACGGGAACCAGCCCACCGGCGAGAACTCCGCCGTTACCTGCAGTTCGGCGAAGCGCGGCAGGTTGGCATCCAGCAGCGTGGTGCTGTGGGCGCACTGATGGCGCACGCCACTGTCGCCGTTACGCCGGCGCGCTTCGGCTACGGCATCGAGGAACAGGTCGGAGGCGCCGTCACCGGTGCAATGGGCGATCACGCGGATGCCCTTGCGATCCATGTCCACCACCATGTCGGTGATGTGCTCCGGCGTCAGGTTGAGGTGACCGCGCCAGCTGCTTTCGCCCGGCCAGGCGCTGGACAGGTAGGACGAGCGCGACTCGTGGGTACCGTCGAAGTGGAACTTCACCGCATTGGCATTGAGCCGCGCACTTCTATAGAAGTGCCGCTCGCCGGCCAGCAGCTCCCAACGGCGCTTCACCGGGAAGATATCGTCCTGCCAACTGATTGCGGCTTCCACGCGGACTGAAAGCTCGCCGACCTGGTCGATGGACTTCAGCGCATTCAGCCGGTGTTCGCAGACGTGCACGTACTTGGTACCAACCACGCCATGACCGCTCTGGAACCAGACGCCTTCGCGGTACGCACGCTTGAGCGCGTGCTGGGGAGTCGGCGGCATGGCGGCATGAATCAGTGCGTAGGCGCCGTCGACCAGGATGCCGGTGGGCTCACCCGTCACGCTGTCGCGCTCGATGTAGCCATGACGCGGGTCCAGGGTATTGGCGTCGATACCGGCCAACTCCAATGCCCTGGAGTTGACCATCATGCAGCCCCAGGAACGGTCGAGGATGGCCACCGGGCGATCCGGCAGGACGCTGTCCAGCCATTCGCGATCCGGCACCAGGCCGGCCTGCTTGAAGGTGTAACGGACAAAATACTGGCCGTAGACCCAGCCATCGCCAGGATGGGCATCGGCGTAGTCGAGAATGGCCTGCTTGACCTGCTCCGGTGTCGGGTCCTCGACACCCACTTCCAGATACCCCGCGTAGCCAGGCGCCAGCTTCAGGTCCGGATGGGTATGCATGTCGTAGATGCCGGGCATGGCGAAGCGGCCCTTCAAGTCGAGGACCTGGGTATGGGCGCCGATCAGGCCATCCATCTCGGCGCTGGAGCCGACCGCGACGAACCGCCCGCCGCGAATGGCCACCGCTTCGGCCCAGGAGTTGGACTCGTCCACGGTGTAGATGCGGCCGTTGAGCAGCACGAGGTCGGCGGCGCCAGAAGGCCCCGGCAGGTTCGACGAGCGGAAGTCGGTGTGTTTATCCATGGCAGTGAAGTCCGAATCGGGAATCTTGTTATGGGCGTGGAGCCGGGGTACCTGGCGGCACCCCGGCCGCCGGTCAGCCAACGATCAGGTGGCCCAGCAGCGCCAGGATCGGCAGCGAAACCAGGACCCGCAGCACGTAGATCATCAGCAGGTCACGCAGCTTCAAGCCGATGTCGGCACGAATCAGCAGAATCGCCGCTTCGGTGAAGAAGATGATCTGGTTGACCGCCACGCCCACCATCACGAAGCGGGTGACCTCGCTCTGGATGCTGGCACCCAGGATTGACGGCATGATGCTGTCGACCATGCCGGCCAGCAGCGCGGGGGCGGCCTTCTCGGCTTCCGGCAACTGCAGCAGTTCCATGTAGGGCACCAGCGGAATCGCCATGTACTTGAACAGCGGAGTGAACTCCACCAAGGCCAGGCCCAGGCAGCCGATCACCATCATCGCCGGGTAGACGGAGATGGCGATGTCCATGCTGACGTGAACGCCATGGCGCACCTGGGCGAAGATCGACGGCGCGGTATCGGCACGCTCGATGGCGCGGCGCAGGCCCAGGGCGAACAGGCCTTCGCCTTCGCGACGATCGGTTTTCAGCTGCTTGCCCACGACGGGGTTATAGGCATTCGGCTTGCCACGCAGCGGCGGCAACTTGGGCACGATCAGGGCACAGAGCAGGCCGGTGATGGCCACTGCGATGTACCAGGGCACGAAGACGTGCTCCATGCCGATCAGTTTCAGCAGCAGGTAGGAATAGGCAATCGACACAATGGAGAAGTTGGTGGCGATCACACAGGCCTCGCGGCTGGTGTAGAAGCCCTGGCGATACTGCTGGGTGGTGAGGATGATGCCCACGCTGGAGGCCGCCAGCCAGGAGGCCATGCAGTCCACCGCAGCGCGGCCGGGCAGGCCGAACAGCTTCTCGAAGCCACGGCTGACCAGGCTGCCGACGAACTCCATCAGTCCATAGTCGGTGAGCAGCGGCAGCAGGATGGCCGAGAGGAAATAGATGGCCAATACGACCGGGCCGACGTCATAGAGCATCACGCCGCCGGTGTTGCGGTGCCAGATCCACTCCGGCCCGATCTTCCAATAGGTCATCACCATCAGCACGGCGCCGATGACGCGCACGGCGGTCCAGCCCAGCCCCGGGTTGAACAGCTGGATGAAGCGGTTGGGGTTCTTTTTCAGCGCGCTGAAGGTGACCAGCAGGGTGAGCAGGCTGGGGATGGTGGCGACACCGACCGTGACCGGCACCATCATCGGTTTGACCACGTCGTTGATGTAGTCGATCACGTAGGCAATGAGGATGTTGCTCTTGCCGTTGATCTCGAACGGCACCAGGAACAGCATCACGCCAATCAGTGACGGGATCAGGAAACGCAGCAGCTGTGCGGTGCTGTACTGACTCAAGGGACCTCCGGACTGGGGAAGTACCGATCCGGCATCGGGTTGTTCTTGCATGGTCACACCTTTTTGTATTTGTAGTGGATGTTGCACCGGTCGCTGGTGGTCCCGGCTCGCACGGCAGATTCAAGCGTTCGGAACGGGCATCAGGCCCTGAAGGTTGCGTCCAGGCGGTCCAGTCGACGCAATTCGGCCTGCCAGACCAGGTCGACGCTTTCCAGGTGGTAGCGTTCGTTGTCGAACTGGCGGGCCGTGAAATCACAATCCTCATGAGACGGAATGCGCAGCGGACGGCCAGCTTTCATGGCCTCCAGTTGAATCTCGCAGGCCTTGTTCAGGTAGAACATCAGGAAGTAGGCCTCGGCCACGCTGCGGCCGACGGTCAGCAGTCCATGGTTGCGCAGGATGGCGGCTTTCTTGTCGCCCAGGGCGGCGACGATGCGCTGGCGCACTTCCAGGTCCAGCGGAATGCCTTCGTAGTCGTAGTAGGCAACCCGCTCGTAGAAGGCCATGTTGGTCTGGTTCAGCGGCAACAGCCCTTCTTCCAGGGCAGCCACGGCCATGCCGGCCAAGGTGT
This sequence comes from Pseudomonas sp. BN415, assembly GCF_029871195.1. NCBI lineage: Bacteria > Pseudomonadati > Pseudomonadota > Gammaproteobacteria > Pseudomonadales > Pseudomonadaceae > Pseudomonas > Pseudomonas sp. BN415. The sequence goes on along the minus strand of NZ_SSOK01000063.1, from coordinate 246,297 downwards.
GCGTATGCATCACGCAGACGGCATCGTGGCGGTGCATGTGAATGGCGCTGTGGATGGTGAAACCGGCGGGGTTGACTTCGGGGGCGCGGTCGTCGAGCTTGCGGCCGTTGACGTCGATGGCAACCAGGTTGGAGGCGGTGACCTCGTCCGGACGCAGGCCGTACTGGTTGATCAGGAAAGCAGGCTCATCCGTCTGCAGCCTGACCGAGATATGGGTGAAGACCTGGTCGCTCCAACCATTGACCTCCAGCAGCCGGTAAGCGGCAGCGAGGTCGGTACGGAGCATCTGTTCATTTGTTGTTTGATTCATTGAGCGTTCCCGCCGAGCTGGTAACGACATGGGTGGGCAGTTCGGTGCCTCCTTGTGCCTACGCTTTCGCCAGAAAGCACCGACCCACTACTTCCTTCCTCGCGTCGCAGGTTAGGGCGCTTGTTCAGGTGCGAATATCGATTTATCTTTCAGACTTTCATTCCAAAACGTCATGAACTCAATGCGCCGTCAACTTCCCAGCATGATCTCCCTTAGCTGCTTTGCCGCCTTCGCCCGGCATATGAGCGTCACCCGCGCAGCGGAGGAGCTGAACCTGACGCAAAGTGCCGTCAGCCGACAGATCAAGAACCTGGAGGACATGCTTGGGTGCACGCTGGTCGAGAAGGTCAGGCAGCGCCTGATGCTGACGGACAGTGGGCGCGAGTACGTACAGGAAGTCAGCCTGCTGCTGGACCAACTGGAGGCCGCCACCATGCGTGTGCGCAGCAGCCACTCAGGACGGCTGCGAGTTGGCGCCGAACCCTCCTTCACCACCCGATGGTTACTGCCCAAGCTCAAGGAATACGCCCGCGAGCATCCCGAAGTCGAACTGGAAATCATGAACGACCTGCGCCGTCTCTATGACCGGCACGAAGGTTATGACGTCGGGATTCTCTACGGCGACGGCGACTGGCCGGAGTTCGAGGCGCGCTTCCTGATGGCCGGCGAAATGGTGGCAGTCTGCACGCCGGACCTGCTGGAGCGCTTCGGTCCGATCGTCGAGCGGCGCGACATCCTGCGCTATCCCTTGCTCCACCACAGCTCCCTCACCAGCCTGACCAAGTCCTCGACCCAGCTCTGGCTGCACAGTGCCGGCCTTTCCTCCAAGGAGATCGAGGCCCTGCCCGGCCAACGCCTGGAGCACTTCCAGTTCGTCCTCGACGCCGCCCTGCACGGGCTGGGCGTCACCGTGCTGCCGCGCTTCTTTGTGGCGAAGGAAGTGGAAGACGGTCGCCTGGTCATTGCATGCCAGGAGCCCCTGGTATCCGGGAAGTACTACGTCGTGGTGCCGAAGCAAAGCCGCGATGCCAAGATAGAGCGCTTCGCTGAATGGCTGTTGCACTGGCGTGAGGAGCCAGCGAACACCGGCGGCTGAATGCTGGCCTTGTGGGGGGCGATTTCAATCGTCCCCACAAGGCGTCGCTGGAGACGGTCTCTAGACCGGATCGCGGCGCAGCGGCTGGCACATGCAATGCACGCCGCCACCGCCTTTGGCGATCATGCTGATGTCCGGGTCATAGACCTTGAGGCCCAGCGCCAGGCACTTCTCCTTCAGCGTCTTGCTGGTGGAAGGCAACAGCACCCTGCCCTCGCCCAGCGCCACCACATTGCAGCCCAACTCCATCGCATCCTTGAAGGGGATATCGACAATCTCGATGCCCTTGGCCTTCAGCCAGTCAACCAGCTCCGGCTCCACGGCGTCGACGCACACGGCCGCCAGACGCTCGGCCAGCATCACGCACAGGGCGTCCATGTGCACGAAGAAGGGGTCCATGCCGTAGAGCTTCACTTCCCAACCTTCGGCCTCCAGCCAGCCCTTCATCTGCTGCACCGCCGGCTCCTGGGAGCGCTCGCCGGTATAGCCGCAGAGAATCACGCCCGGTTGCAGCATCATGAAGTCGCCGCCTTCGAAAGACCCGGCCGTGACCATGTCGTAGATCGGGATGCCGTTGTCTTTGTAGAACTGGATCACCGGCGCGTACTCGCCACGGCGCCACCATTGGGCCATCTGGGTGACGATAGGACCGAAGGGCGTCATCACACTGGAATCTCGGGCGAACACCTGATACTTCAGGCTCGGGTCCGTCGGCAGCATGTGTACCGTCACGCCCGCCTCCCGATACGCGTCCACCATCTCCGCATGCTGGGCACGCGCGACGGCGGCGTCGAAGCGGTAGCCAAGGCGCAGGCTCTTGCGCGAAATGGAGCTGGTTTCCAGCCAGTGGTAGTGATCCACCGGGCCGAGCAGGACGTCACGCAGGACGCCGTACTCGGAATCGGCCCCCCAGTTTTCCAGGCGAGGGGTGTCGCCACCGTCGCGACGGTGTTTCAGGGTGAATGCGCTCATCAGGTTCTCCAGGTCAGGATTGAGCCATGCGCAGCATGGCGTGCAGCAGGACGTTGGCGCCGGCTTCAAGGTCGGCAGGTGCGGCGTTTTCCGCCTCGTTGTGGCTGATGCCCCCTTCGCAGGGGACGAAGATCATGCTGGTGGGGGCGACTCGCGACAGGTACACCGAATCATGGCCGGCACCGCTGCACATCCGCAGATGCGAATAGCCGAGCGCATCCACCGCGCCTTGCACGGCCGCCACGCAATCGCCATTGAACGTCACTGCCGGGGAATGCCATTCCTCGCGAATGTCGGCCTGCAACCGATGACGCCTGGATTCCTCGGCAACGATGCGTCGAAAGTCGGCGTCCAGCCGCTCCAGTACGGCCTGGTCGGGGTGGCGCAGGTCCACCGCCAGCACCAGGCGCTCCGGCACCGTATTGCGCGAGCCGGGCTCGGCGCGGATGTCGCCAAAGGTCACGCGAGCCCAGGGCCCATGTTCCTCGGCCAATTGGTAAAGGCGCGGAAGGATGGCGCCAAGCCCCATGAATGGATCGCGACGCACCGTCATCGGCGTGGGGCCGGCATGCACCGGCTGCCCCTCCAGGGTCAGGTCGTACCAACGGATACCTTGCACTCCGGTGACCACGCCCACCTGCAGGCCCTCGGTTTCGAGGATCGGTCCCTGCTCGATATGCACTTCGAAGGAAGCCGCCAGTGGGCGAGCCCGGGCGGGGCGCTCGCCCAGGTAGCCGATGCGGGCCAGTTCGCTGGCGATACACGCGCCCTGCTTGTCAGTGCGGCCGTGGCCATAGGCAAGGTCGAAGGCACCCGCCCAGACACCCGAGCCAATCATGGCCGGCGAGAAGCGCGCGCCCTCTTCGTTGGTCCACACCGCCACCTCCAGCGGGGCACGCGTGCGAACGCCGGCGTCGTTCAGAGTCTGGATCACCTCCAGTCCCGCCAGCACGCCATAGACGCCGTCGAAGCGGCCACCGGTAGGCTGGGTATCCAGGTGCGAGCCGGTGAGCACCGCCGGCAGGTCGTCTTCAAGGCCGGCGCGGCGGGCGAAGATGTTGCCCATCTGGTCCACGCTGATCTCGCAACCCGCTTCGCGGCACCAGCCCACGAAAAGGTCGCGGCCTGCCTTGTCCAGATCGGTCAGGGCCTGCCGGTTGCACCCGCCCTGTTCGGTGGCGCCGATCCGCGCCATGTCCATGAGGCGGCTCCAGAGGCGCTCGCCGCTGATGCGCAATGATTGGATGTGTGTGTTGGCCATGCAGCTGTCTCCCGATTGGCCACCGGCGCGCGGCCGGTGGTGACGATGGGGGACAGCCTAGGTTCGGCCATCGGGCGGAACCATACCCAGATTAGGGTAAATGCCCGGTCATGCCGCGCCGGGCGTGGCGATGGCGGCCAGGAACAGCGAGAACAGTTCGCCCTGGGAGCTGATGCCGAGCTTGGCATGGATGTTCTTGCGATGGACCCGCACCGTATCCGCGCTGATGGCCAGTTCATGCGCCACCGATTTCGACGAGTGCCCCCGCAGGATCAGCCGCGCGACTTCAGCCTCCCGATCAGTCAGGCAGTCACCACCGAAGCGGTTGAAGGCGCGTTCCAACTGCGCGTGCAGGGCCTGCCCCGCTCCATCGCCGCTGACCGCTTCCGCAGCCCAGTGCCTGCGGGCAGCAGCGGCCACCAGAGGCTCGATGGAAGCCAGCACGGCAAGCTCCTCGGGCGCGAAGGCGCCGTGGGAAGCGATTCGCCCCATCGACAGGGCAATGCCGCCTGTACGCTCCAGGCCGATGAGAATGTTCACTTCATCCGCCAGCCCGTGGGAGGAGTAGAAATTGCGGTAGTACTCGGACGCCTGGAACTGGTCGGGGGCGATATCCGCCAGCCGCACCAATCCCTGGCGACGCCCTTCGACACACGCCAGATGCACCGGGTCCAGCAGGTAGGGGCCAGCCAGATAACGATGAACCTCCTCGCGCCGCGCGGGCAGCACCCGCCCTTCCTCCAGCATGAGCGGGGGTTGGCCCGGGGCATGGGCGACGATGAAGGCCGTGTCGATGGGCACGGCAGCGAAGAGTGCCTGCAGCAGGCGCGCGGGAAATTCCGGCTGGCCGATGGCATCGATCAGGCTGGCTTCCAGTCGTAGCCACTGGGCAAGGTCGAAGACGGAGGAGCTCAAGGCATCGCGACTCGGGAAAGGAAAACGCTGCATTCTCCAACAGCGCCGGACCGCAGGTCACCCCTGTCCGGTATCGCGTTGACATGAATGTTATCGCTAACATAGAGTCCGCCACACCCAACTTCGACTCAGCCGGTGCCCGATGTCCAACCCGAAACCTCGCGTGGCGCTCTTTCACACCTGCCTGGTGTACCTCTACCGCCCCAGTGTCGGCTTCGCTGCCGTCCGCCTGCTGGAGCAGGCCGGCTGCCAGGTGGAAGTGCCCGCAAACCAGACCTGCTGCGGCCAGCCGGCCTTCAACAGCGGTGCCACAGCACTCGCGCGTGAACTCGCGCAGAAACTGATCGAGGCGTTCGACGGCTACGACTACGTGGTGGGCCCCTCCGGCTCCTGCGTCAGTCTTCTCAAGCTGCACTACCCGCAGCTGCTCGAGGACGATGCGGCCTGGCATGGTCGCGCGCTCGATCTGGCGGACCGTAGCCATGAGCTGTTGAGCTTCCTCGACGAAGTCATGAACTTTCGTCCCGCCGCACGCGTGCCTGGCATTGCCACTTATCACGACAGCTGCTCCGGCCTGCGTGAGCTGGGCATCAAACACCAACCACGGCGCCTGTTGGCCGGGGTCGACGAGCTGGAACAGGTGGAAATGGACGAAGCGGAAACCTGCTGCGGCTTCGGCGGCACCTTTTGCGTGAAGTACCCCGATATCTCCGCGCGCATGGCCAGCCAGAAGGTCGCGAACATCCATGCCAGCGGCGCCGACATCGTGCTCGGCGGCGACCTCGGTTGCCTGCTCAACATCAGCGGCCGCCTGACCCGGCTGGGCAGTCCGGTACGGGTATTTCACGCTGCCGAAGTGCTGGCGGGCATGGCCGACGGCCTCGCAATCGGCGAAGGGAGAAACGACTGATGGAACTGCGTTCCGCGCGCTTCAAGTCCGCGTCCCGTGTCGCGCTGTCCGACCCCGAGCTGCAAGAGGCGATGGCCGACAACCGTCATTTCGCCGCCCACGTTCGCCGCCAGGTAGGTGCCACCGGCAGTATCCAGGCCCTGCGCGACGAGGCACGCGCCATCAAGGATCACACCCTGGCGCACCTCGACCATTACCTGGAGCGCTACGAAGCCGCTGCCGCCCGACGCGGCGTCCAGGTCCACTGGGCCGCCACCCCGGAGGAAGCCCAGGCGCAAGTCCTCGCCATCTGCCGGCAGGCCGGAGCGCGCCAGGTCATCAAAGGCAAGACCATGATCGGCGAAGAAATGGGCATCAACGCTGCCCTGGCCCGCGCCGGTATCCAACGCTTCGAAACCGACCTGGGCGAGTACATCCTTCAGTTAGCCGACGAACCGCCCAGCCACATCAACGGCCCGGCGATCCACAAGACGCTCAGGCAGGTACAGGCGCTGTTCCATGAGCACCACCAAGAGTTGGGCCGCGACGAGTACCTGCTAGACCCGGCTGACCTGCTGGCGGGAGCCCGTCGACTGCTGCGCCAACGGTTCATCGACGCGGACGTAGGCATCACCGGCGCCAACTTCCTCGTTGCCGAGGACGGCACGCACTTACTGGTGACCAACGAGGGCAACGGCGACCTCACCAGCTTGCTGCCACGGGTGCGCATCGTCCTGGCGAGCATCGAGAAGGTGTTGCCGACGCTGGCCGACGCGGGCACCCATCTACAACTACTGGCCCTCAGCGCCACCGGCCAGCCGCTGACCAGCTACACCTCGATCTACGGCGGCCCAGCCGATGATGGTCCGGAGGAATGCCATGTGGTGTTGCTGGACAATGGCCGCAGCGAGATGCTCGCCGGCGCATTCCGTCCCATGCTGCGCTGCATCCGTTGCGCCGCGTGCATGGACAACTGCCCGGTGTACAACTGGGTCGGCGGACATGCCTATGGCTGGATCTATCCCGGGCCCATGGGATCGGTCTGGACGCCGAACCTCGCCGGCCTCGAAGACACCCGCGACCTGCCCAACGCCTGCACCCTGAATGGCCGCTGCAAAGAAGTGTGCCCGATGCAGATTCCTCTGCCAGACATGCTCCGCGAGCTGCGCCATCAGCAGTGGCAACGGCACCTGACGCCAGCCGGCAGTCGCTGGGGACTGCGCCTGTGGGGCGCCCTGGCGCGCCGCCCTGCCCTTTACCGGTTCGCCAGCGCGATGCTCGCGCAAATCCTGCGCCGGGTTGCCGGCAGCCGAGGACGCTTGCGTCGCCTGCCCCTTGCCGGTGCCTGGACAGCCGAACGCGATATGCCGGCACCACAGGGCGCGACCTTCCAGCGACTCTGGGAAAAACAACAGAAAAGGGATGCACCATGAGCGACTCACGCGCAGCGATCCTCGACAAGATTCGTCTGGCAGTCGGGCGTCAGCCGGGTGATGCCCCGGCGCCCAGGCCATTCTCCAGCGCCATCGCCCTGGCCGCTGCCGGCGACCTGGAGCAACGCCTGCGCGAACGGCTCGCCGCCACCGGCGTGACCTTGGAATGCCTGCCAGGCATGCAGGCGCTGCCTGACGCCCTCACCAGCTATCTGGCGCGGCGGCGACTGGCAGGACCGGTCGCCCTCGCCCCATCCCTGGCCAGCCTGGATTGGTGCGACCTTCCGGTGGACGTCGGCACCGCCCAGCCGCATCACGCTGTCTCCGTTGGCGAGGCCTTCGCCGGTATCGCCGCAACGGGCAGCCTGGTGATGCTCGCCGATGCCGACAATCCGCCCCGGCTCAACTTCCTGCCGGAGCACCACCTGGTGGTGCTGTCACGCAGCCGGCTGCTGGCTCGCCTGGAGCAACTCTGGCCGTTGCTGAAGGCGCGCGACACCCAGGCGGTGCACCTGGTGACAGGTCCGTCCAGTACGGCGGATATCGGCGGCCAGTTGCTCTACGGCGCCCATGGGCCGCGCGCGGTGCATGTGCTGTTAACGCCTTAGCGTCGTCGACTCCCGCACCACCAGTTCGCTGCCCACGTCCACCAGTGCGTCCCAGGATTGCTCGCCGCGAATGCGCTGGCAGAGCAACTCCACGGTGGCGTTGGCCACGCGCTCGGCAGGGATTCGCACGGTCGTCAGCGAGGGCATCGCCACCCGCGCAATGGGCAGGTCGCCGAAGCCGCAAATGGCGAGTTCGTCAGGAACCCGGATGCCCAGGCGCTGGCAGGTGAAGAGCGCACCAATGGCTGGCATATCGTTGGTAAAGAAAGCGCTGTCGCAGTTGATCTCGCCGCGGGCGAAGCGCTGGATCACCTCCACGCCATCATCGATGTGCGGCACAGGCGAAGTATTGAAACGCTGCGGTTCGATGCCCAAGCCGTCGAGAATGGCCTGGCGGAAACCGGCGAAGCGCAAGTTTTCGCGCTCATCGTCGAACCCGAAAAAGGCCGGCTTGCAGTAACCGCATTCCACCAGGTGACGCCCCGCCGCAGCGCCGGCGGCCCAGTTGGAGAAGCCCACCACCTGGCCCACGGGCTGGCGCGGCATTTCGCCCTCGGGCAGGTCCCAGAGTTCGATCACCGGAACATCGGTGGACTGGAGCAGCTCCAGGGTTTCCGGCGCGTGATAGCCATAGGCGAGGATCAGGCCGTCCAGTTGGCGGCCGAGGAACGCTCGCAGCAGCTTGCCTTCCTCTTCCTGGGAGAATCGGGTTTCACCGATCAGCAGGTGGTAGCCAGCACGGGCCAGGCCCTGCTGGAGGATCTCGATGGTGGTGGCAAGGATGGGGTTGGTGATGGTGGTGATCAGCGCCCCGACGATGCCGCTACGGCGTGTCACCAGTTGGCTGGCGGCGAGGTTGGGCACGTAGCCCAGCTCACGCACCGCCTGCTCGACCTTCAGCCGGGTCTGCTCAGAGACCACGTCGGGCTTGGAGAGGGCCCGCGACACCGTCATGCCGGAAACCCCGGCGAGCCGGGCTACGTCCTGCAGCGTGGGTTTGCTCTTGGTCGACATCCTGGCCTCTGGCGCCATTTCAGGGGAGGCGCATTATCCCTATTGGCACCCAGTGGAGCACGCAATTGTAGGGGCGATTTCAATCGCCAAGCGGACCGCAGGTTCGCCCTGCTGCCTCGATGAGGGCAGCTACGCTGCCCTTGGCGAATGAATTCGCCCCCACAGAAAAGCGAAGACCTCGCCTGGATCAGGCCAGGAACTCCGCGTGCTCCCACACCTCGATCACCGTCGGGCGGTCAGCCTTCGCCGCAGCCAGCAGCAAGTCCTTCAGGTGGTCCAGGCTTTCCGCCTTCTCGGCATTGCAGCCAAAGGCACGGGCCAGGCCCTGGAAGTCCGGGGTGTAGATGTCGACGCCAATGGTGGGAATGTCGCGGTTCTTCATGTAGCGCTTGATCTCCCCGTAGCCGCTGTTGTTCCACAGCAGCACGATGATCGGCGCGCCGGCTTCCACGGCCGAGGCCAGTTCCGGCAGCGTGAACTGGATACCACCGTCGCCGATCAGCGCGATCACCGGGCGCTCGGGGGCCGCCAGCTTGGCGCCGACGGCCGCTGGCAGGCCGTAGCCCAAGGTGCCGTAGCCAGTCGCGGAGTTGAACCAGCTGCGCGGGCGGGTGGCCTCGAACAGGTGGTTGCCGGAATACACCGGCTGGGTCGAATCGCCCGCCACGATCAGGTCCGGCAAGGTCTGCTGCAGGGTTTCCAGCACCTTGCGCTGGCCGTTCCAGGTTTCCGGCCACTGGGCGTCCAGTTGCTCGCGCACAGCAGCGGCGCGCTTCGAGCCCGCGCTGTCGGCATTGAAGGCAGCCTTCGTGCCCAACGCATCGGCCAGGGCAGCAATGGCTTTGCGAGAATCACTGAGAATGGCGATATCGGCCGGGTAGTTGCGATTCAGTTGCTCGGCGTCGATGTCGATGCGGATCAGCTGGCTCTCGATACGGAAGTTGCCGTCGAACACCACGTCGTAGTCGGTTTCGCCCAACTCGGTACCAATGGCCAGCACCACGTCCGACTCCAGCACCATCTGGCGCACCGGCACCCAGGCCTGGTTGCAGCCAAGCGCCAGTGGGTGTCCCTTGGGCAGCACGCCCTTGGCATTGATGGTGTACGCGGTGGGTGCATCCAGCGCTTCGACCAGACGCTGTGCTTCAGCGCCTGCATCAGCACAGCCGCCACCCAGCAGGACCAGCGGGCGCTTGGCGCCCTTGAGCATTTCGGCAGCGCGGGCGATGGCGTCCAGGCAAGGGCCGGGGCGGCTCGGCAGCGCGCCCAACTTGCGGCGTACGTGGTCCGCCGGGGCGGTGATCACGTCGATCGGAATCTCGATGTGTACCGGGCGCGGACGGGCACCATTGAACACAGCGAAGGCGCGGGTCAGTACCTCCGGCAGTTCGTCCGGGCGCATCAGGGTGTGGCTGAAGGCGGCGACACCGGACACCAGGTTGCGCTGCGACGGCAGCTCATGCAGGCGGCCACCGCCCATGCCCAGTTGTTCGGTGTTGTTGACGCTTGAGATCACCAGCATGGGAATAGAGTCGGCATACGCCTGGCCCATGGCGGTGGTGATGTTGGTCATGCCCGGGCCGGTGATGATGAAGCACACACCCGGCTTGCCGGAGACACGGGCATAGCCGTCAGCCATGAAGCCGGCGCCCTGTTCGTGGCGAGGCGTCACATGACGGATACCGGTATTGGGCAAGCCGCGATACAACTCCACCGTGTGCACACCCGGGATACCGAACACGGTATCCACGCCAAAGCCTTCCAACAGCTCAACCAGCAGCTCTCCGCAGGTCAACATGGGCAGTCCTCCAAAGGATCGGTCAACGAATGTGGCGCACTCTAACACCAGATTGTTAGCGTTAACATCGCTTTTGTCGGAATTGCCTGAAGGAGCCAGGGGGACGCCGAGTCCTTGCCGGCGAAAATGTCCGCGTTCGCTAGCAAGCCAGCGCCTACAAGGGATTCCAGGGCCTTCAACACGTTACGCAGACATAACCACTTCATTGGCCATGGGCAGCAACGCTGCCCCCTTCGGATGTCGAAAGGCGCACCTGTGGTTCGCTGGGCGATTGAGATCGCCCCCCGAAAAAAGCAGACGCTATCCCAGGAACAGCTTGCAGGCCGGATTGTCGCTCTCCTCCCGGTAGGGGTAGCCGATTTCGTCCAGTGCCTCGTGGATCAGGTGGGACTCATCCTCCGGCACTTCCAGCCCGGCCAGCACGCGACCATTGGCAGCGCCGTGGTTGCGGTAGTGGAACAGGGTGATGTTCCAGCGCCCGCCCAGCTTGTCGAGGAAGTTGAACAAAGCGCCGGGGCGCTCGGGAAACTCGAAACTGAACAGCCGCTCTTCGCCGATGTACGCAGCGCGGCCTCCCACCATATGACGGACGTGCAACTTGGCCAGCTCGTTATCGGTCAGGTCCAGCACCGGGAAACCTTGCTCCTGCAGGTTCTCCACCAGAGTCAGGCGCGGATCGGTCAGCGGATGGGTCTGCACACCGACGAAGATGTGCGCCTCGTCCCCCGAGTTGTAGCGGTAGTTGAATTCGGTGATCTGCCGACGGCCCAAAGCCTCGCAGAAGGCCTTGAAAGCACCCGGGCGCTCGGGCAGCGTCACGGCGATGATTGCCTCGCGCTTTTCCCCCAACTCGGCACGCTCGGCCACATGGCGCAGGCGGTCGAAATTGATATTGGCGCCCGAGTCGATGGCCACCACGGTGTGGCCGCTGACGCCGTCGCGTTCCACGTACTTCTTGATCCCGGCCACCGCCAGGGCACCGGCAGGCTCGGTGACCGAGCGGGTGTCGTCGTAGATGTCCTTGATCGCCGCACAGATCTCGTCGGCGCTCACCGTCAGTACCTCATCGACGAAATGCCGGCAGACCTCGAAGTTATGTGCGCCAATCTGCGCCACCGCCACACCATCGGCGAACAGCCCCACCTGGCTGAGCACCACCCGCTCACCGGCGGCCATGGCAGCCTGCAGGCAGTTGGAGTCCTCCGGTTCGACTCCGACCACCTTTACTTCGGGGCGCAGGTATTTCACATAGGCGGCGATACCCGCGATCAGGCTGCCGCCGCCTACCGGCACGAAGATCGCGTCCAGGCGGCCGGCGTGCTGGCGCAGGATTTCCATCGCCACAGTGCCCTGGCCAGCGATCACGTCGGGGTCGTCATAGGGCGGAACGAAGGTCAAGCCGTGCTCCTCCGCCAGTTTCAGCGCATGAGCCAGGGCATCGGGGAAAGCATCGCCATGCAGCACCACCTTGCCGCCACGCGAGCGCACGCCCTGCACTTTCAGTTCGGGTGTGGTGCGCGGCATCACGATGGTCGCCTGCACGCCCAGCTCACGCGCGGCCAGCGCCAGCCCCTGCGCATGGTTACCAGCCGAAGCGGCGATCACCCCGCGCGCACGCTCCGCTTCACTCAGCTGTACCACGCGGTTGTAGGCACCGCGAATCTTGAACGAGTACACCGGCTGCAGGTCTTCGCGCTTGAGCAACACCTGGTTGTCGAGGCGCTCACTGAGCTGCCGTGCCAGTTGAAGGGGCGTTTCGATGGCCACGTCGTACACGGGCGCGGCGAGGATCTTGCGCACATAGTGTTTGAGCAGCCCTTCGCGCTCATCCAGTGGGCGCTCGGTGAGCGGTGTGCCGGGTTGGGTGGTGAAAGTGGTCATGCTGGGCTCCTGGTTTCGATTTCAGCGCCCAGGAGACAGAAGGAAAAAACCCGCCTCGAGGGCGGGTTTCTGTTTGGTCGTCGGCTAACCCGCCACTGCTGGAATGGCGGTAATAATCGCGGGGCCGGACAACCAAGGGAATTGAGTCATGGCGGGCAATCTAGAAGCCCGAGTGCCTTCAGGTCAAGCTGCAATTTCATTCGATCGAAGCGGAAGCATCCCCTGCAATGGTTCAGGAGACATGGTCACGCACCACGCGCAGCTCGGCCGCGTCCTGATTCATTCGCTGGATCACATTGAACAGTTGCTCTTTCAGCGCGGCGTCGCCGATTCTATCGGCTGCGCGCATCACGGCCACGGCAGCGGCCTCGTTGTTCAGGGCCACGGCGTCGAGGGTCTTGCGGAAGTTTCTAACGATACGGGTCACACCAAAGGCCTCTGTAAAAGCTGCGAGCACCCTATTAGATGAATATTTCCTTATGATTTCAGTGGCTTGGATCAATACAACCGTGCGTCGAATTTGACGTCGACCCAGCCATTCACCAAGCTACCGTGCTCGAATCACTCACCAGGAACATCACGACGTGATTGCCCCTCTCTACCGACGGGGCCGGCTGGCGCTCTGCGTCGCCGCCCTCCTCTCCCTGCTCGCCGGTTGCGACAAAGAACCCGCTAAGCCCGAACCCCCCAAGGTCGACACCTATTCCAAGGCCCGTTGGGAAGACCTCCCCGCCAGCAGCGATGCCGATGTGATTGCCGGCTTCAACGCCTGGCGTTCGGCCTGCGCGCGACTGGCCAAGGATCCGATTTGGTCGACCACCTGCGCCAGCGCCACCCAGGTACCGGAAGACCCGGCCGCCGTGCGCGCTTATCTGCAGTCCCACCTGGAGGTCTACAGCCTGCGCAACGCCCGCAACAGCCCCGAAGGCCTGATCACCGGCTACTACGAGCCGGTGTATGCCGGCAGTCTGGAACAGACCGAGCAAACGCCGATTCCCGTCTACGGGATTCCCGAAGACATGATCGTGGTCGCCCTGGATGGCCTCTACCCCGAGCTCAAGGGCAAGCGCTTGCGCGGCCGCCTGGAAGGTCGCGTCCTCAAGCCTTATGACGACGCCGCCACCATCCGCACCCAGGGCGTCAAGGCCCCGGTGCTGGCCTGGCTGACCGACCCGATGGACCTGCAATTCCTGCAGATCCAGGGCTCCGGTCGCATCCAGCTGGAAAGCGGTCGCCAACTGCGCATCGGCTATGCCGACCAGAACGGCCACCCTTATCGCCCGGTGGGGCGCTGGCTCGTGGAGCAAGGGCAGTTGAAGAAAGAAGACGTCAGCATGGGCGCAATCCGCGACTGGGCGAAGACGAACCCGCAGCGGGTGCCGGAACTGCTGGCGAGCAATCCCAGCTTCGTCTTCTTCGGCCTCAACCCCGACAGCAACGAAGGCCCGCGTGGTTCCCTCAACGTGCCACTCACCGCCGGGTACAGCGTCGCCATCGACCGCAAGGTAATCCCCTTGGGCAGCCTGCTCTGGCTCTCCACCACCCGCCCCGACGGCAGCCCGGTAACCCGCCCGGTGGCCGCCCAGGACACCGGCGGCGCCATTGCCGGCGAAGTACGCGCGGACCTGTTCTGGGGTACCGGCGCCGAAGCGGGCGAACTGGCCGGCAACATGAAGCAGCAAGGCCAGATCTGGCTGCTTTGGCCCAAGGGCGCACCGCTGCCCGGTGCCGCCACCCAGCCCGCACCCGGAAACAAATCATGAGCCTGCAGATTCGTCCTGAAGCCCCGACCGACATCGCCGCCATCGAAACCCTGACTGTCGCCGCCTTCGCCCAGGCGCCCCACAGCAGCGGCACCGAGCAGTTCATCGTCAATGCCCTGCGCGATGCCGGGCAACTGTCGCTGTCCCTGGTGGCTGAAGAGGCAGGTCAGATAGTCGGCCACGTGGCCCTGTCGCCGGTGAGCATTTCTTCCGGTAGCTGCGACTGGTACGGCCTGGGTCCTATTTCCGTGGCGCCTGCGCACCAGGGCACCGGCATCGGTTCGCAGCTGATGTGGGCCGCCCTGGCCGGGTTGCGCGAGCTGGGCGCGGAAGGCTGTGTGCTGCTGGGCGACCCCGCTTACTACAGCCGCTTCGGCTTCATCGTGCGCCCGGGGCTGGTTCTGCCCGGCGTGCCGGCCGAGTACTTCCAGGCCCTGTCCTTCAGCGGTAGCTGGCCCGAGGGCGATGTGAGCTATCACGCGGCCTTCGAGGCCACTGCCTGAATCCCGGCTGATTCGGTATAAGAAGGCTTTGCGCAAGGAAAGGCGCCAACCGAATCGGCCAGCACGGGGGCAGTCATGAGCGACGAAATCGAATCCACCCAGGAGGTCTACAAGGCCCTGCTGGAGTCCACCCGGGCGATCCCCTGGAAGATCGACTGGCAGTCCATGACCTTCGCCTACATCGGCCCACAGATCGAAGAACTGCTGGGCTGGAGCCAGTCCAGTTGGGTGACGGTCAATGACTGGGCCGAACGCATGCATCCGGACGACCGAGACGCGGTCGTCGCCTTCTGCGTCTCCCAGTCCCAGGCCGGTACCGACCACGAGGCGGACTACCGCGCCCTCACCGCCAACGGTGACTACGTGTGGATTCGCGACGTGGTGCATGTGATGCGCAACAGCGAAGGCGAGGTGGAAGCCCTGATCGGGTTCATGTTCGACATCAGCGAACGAAAGAAAGCCGAGCAGCAACTGATCGACCTGCAGAAGCAGCTGGAAGAGTATTCCTACAAGGACGGCCTCACCGGCGTCGCCAACCGCCGCATGTTCGATTCGATGCTCGACATGGAATGGGCCAACGCCCAGCGCACTGGCGAACCCCTGTCGCTGATCCTGCTCGATATCGACTACTTCAAGCAGTACAACGACCACTACGGCCATATTCAGGGCGACGATTGCTTGAGGAATGTCGGCCGCGCCCTGATGAATGCCGCCATCCGCCCCCGCGACTTCGTCGCCCGCTTCGGCGGCGAGGAGTTCGTACTGATCCTCCCGGCTACCGACGAGCCTGCCGCCCGCCAGGTGGCCGAGCGCTGCCGCAAACTGATCCGCGAACAGTGCATCCCCCACGAGAAATCCGGCGTTGCTTCGCTGCTCACCATCAGCCTCGGTGTCGGCACGGTGGTTCCCCGTCACGATGAGCAACCCCTGCCCTTCATCCAGGCCGTGGACCGGTTGCTCTACCAGGCCAAGCAACGTGGCCGCAACCGCCTTGAATCGGCCCGGTGGCGTGCTGAGGACGCCACCGCCCAGTCAGCGGATCAAGCCGAGCCGGGTTGACCCTTCCAATGCTCACCTGAATCAATCAGAACCGGTGCGAACGCCAATCGAGCCAGGTCGAACAGCAGCGTAGTCCTTCACGTCGGATGCCCATGACGAAGCGGCGAGGCTTTGCGGGCATGCTGTAGCACTCGGCGAGGTCAAGGTAGAAGTAATAAATTTCGATAAAATCGAGACTAAAAATATAAATCAGGAAAGCAGGCGTGAGTTCGCCATAAAACAGACGAGCAGGCATCTCCAACACGCTTCAACCACCTAAAATCTGTGTTTGAAATCTTGAACGATCGCTTTCCATGACACATGACTCGCTGGACAGCACCCCGAAATCGGAGGCGTCGTTGCGTATCAACTGCCACGACTGCTCGCTGAACCGTTTTTGCCTGCCCGTAAGCCTGCGCGAGGCTGAAATCAGCGAGCTTGAAGGCATCATCAAGCGAAACCGGCCGATTCATAAGCACGACTACCTGATCCGCGCGGGTGAACCCGTTCAACACGTCTATGCACTGCGTTCAGGTGCTATCAAGACCTACCTGCTCACCGCCGACGGCGTGGAGCAGATCACTGGTTTCCACCTGCCAGGGGAGCTGATCGGTCTGGACGCCATAGGCCGCGACAACTACCCCAGCTATTCGGTCGCGCTGGAAACCTCGGCGGTCTGCACCATTCCCCTGCATCAGCTCGAAGAGTTGGCGGGGGTGATACCCGGGCTGAGAAAGCAACTCCTCAGCACAATGAGTCGGGAAATCCATGTAGAGCATGAACGTCACAGCCACTCACGGGACAGTGCAGAGCAGCGTTTCGCCGCGTTCCTGCTCAACCTCTCCGCGCGCTACAGCCAGCGCGGTCTGTCGGCATCGAAATTCGTGCTGCCGATGAAGCGCTGTGATATCGGCAACTTCCTGGGCATGACAACAGAAACGGTCAGCCGCCTGTTCACCCGCTTTCGGGAACAGGGGCTGATCGACGGCGAAGGGCGTGAAGTGCGACTGCTGGATATCCAGGCCCTATGTCGGCAAGGCCATCCCCACGACGAAGAAGGCAGGCAGGAACAGAACTCGGACGTCCCGAACCAACGTTAGAGTGCCCCCGAGCAACTCGCTCCAGGCATCTGCCCCTCAATATAGCCATTCGCCCAGCCATGGTTGGTGCGGTTCGCAGTAGCGCATCTGTTGCCAGTAGTGGTCGTAGCGTAAGACGGGGCCGTGCATGCAAACGTAGGTCGTGCCGAAGTGGCAGTTACCGCACAGGCCAACGCCGCACGACATGCGCCGCATGATCGACAGCCAGATGCTTTCCGGCGCCACGCCCTTGGCCACGCACAAGCGCCCGGCGGCCTGCATGAAGGGCTCTGGTCCGCAGCAAAGCACAGCATCCGGCCGTTCGGCGGCAAACAGGTCCGCAAGTAGCTGCTGCTCCGCGCCATGGAACCAGGCGGTGGCAATATCCGGCACTTCAAGCTCCACCACGCCCAACTCGGAGTGCCAGTACGCACGGGCCGCGTCGAGCGCAAGGGAGGCGCGGCCGTTGCTGATATGCAGCAGGCGCAGCTTCCCTGGCAGGCGCCAATTACAGGCTTCCTGAACATAGGAAGCCAGGGAAACCAGCCCGTATCCAAGGGTAATGATCAGGACGGAATGGCGGCCGATAAGCAAGGGCCAACCGACCCCGTATGGCCCTCGGTAGCCCAGTACTGTCCCTTCCGGTTGGGACAGGAGCGCTGAAGTGAGGCGCCCCCTGGAACGAACGAGCGCGCGAAAGTTTCCCAGGCTGTCCGGCATCTCCAGATAACTGAACGGGCCCTCTCCTACACCCGGTAGGCTGAGCATGAAGAACTGCCCTGGGATGGTCTCAAGGTCGCAATCCAGGGGATGATCGATGACGAGTTGAAGCACTTGCGTGCTGTCGCCGTCCTCCTGCCGCCTTGCCAGCTTCAGCCTTCGGGGGGTGAGACTGATCATGAAACATTCACCCCTCGCAACACCTGCAGCGCTCTCATGCCGGCACGCTTGCATCGCCCGCACCCCTCGCCCCCATAACCGTCGTAGCGCTCCTTGAAGGCATTGCCGAACTTGTGCAACCACAAGTGCTGCGTCCGCTGCCCGGCACCGCTACTGGGATTGCGCCCTTGGGATTCCAACTGGAACGTCTCCGACAAGCCGCTATCCCAGGCCCATTCCCTCGCGCAAGCCAGAGCGCCATCGACCGGGCGCACCTCGAAAAGCCTGCGACCGTTCGCCGGGTGTGACCGCAGCTTCGCGGGATGATCCAACCTGGAGACCCCCATGGTTTCCTCACTCGACGCTTGTCGATGATTGTCAAATCCACGCTATGCCCTGCGCAGGCTGGCGCGATTGATCAACATCAAGGAATCCCCATCGCCCCGACCCGATAGAGGAATCACCCATCGCAGCCTATGCCCAACCGTGCAACCGGACCGGGGGTCAGGGGTAGAAATCAACTAATTGACGAAGATCAACAATCCTCGCGGGGAGGCTCACAGAATTATTGAAGAGCCGTCCCGAGAAACCGATCGAGGAGCGAACCACCATGGCCGACACTGAACGCAGCCGTCCTGAAGAGATCAAGTCCACGCCTGCCAAGAACCCCGCGGTACAGGAGCAAAGGCATCCCTTCGAATCCCTTCGCCAACAGATAGACCGCCTGTTCGAGGATTTCGGCCGGTCTCCCCTGCACTTCCCGCTCGGGCGCAGCTCGCCGGACGTCGATTCGTTCTGGGGGAGTACCTCCCCCGGTCGCGGCATACCGGCAATCGATATTGCCGAGAAGGAAAACTCATTCGAAGTCACCGCCGAACTGCCTGGGGTAGAAGAGAAGGACATCCAGATCCGACTCTCCAATGGCAACCTCGTCATCAGTGGCGAAAAGAAGGCCGAGAAGGAGGAAAAGCAGAAGGACTACCACCTGTCCGAACGGCATTACGGTGCATTCCAACGCGCGTTCAGTCTGCCCAAAGGTGTCGACGCAGAACGGATCGAAGCCAGCTTTTCCAAAGGTGTGCTGACAATTTCACTGCCCAAGCGCCCGGATACCATCAAGCCCGAGAAGCTGATTCCAGTGAAGTCCGCCTGATATCAATCACATCAGCGCCGGTGGCTGACTGGCGCCGACCGGTCAAAGGCCCCGTTACCGCCTGTTTGGAGGTGAACCGATGAGTCGAGACATCCCGCTGCTCTTCGCACTCCACGAGGCGCACCCCTTTGCGGAACGGGTCGCCCGGCACCTGGGTATTCCGTTGGGGACAGTGGCGGAGCGGACCTACGAGGATGGCGAATACAAGTGCCATCCCCTGGAACCCGTCGCCGGCAGGCAAGTCGTGGTGTTTGCCGGCCTTTATGCGGAGCCCGGCCTCAGCGTGCACGACAAGCTTTGTCGGCTCCTGTTCCTCTGTTCCGCCATCAAGGATGCCGGCGCGAACCATCTGCTGGTGGTGTCCCCCTACCTCTGCTACAGCCGCAAGGAGCGGCGAATCCAGGCGCAGGACCAGGTGATCACCCGCTACGTCGCGACGCTGCTGGAAGCCTCGCGGGTCGACAGCCTGATCACCATGGAAACACACAATCAGGCCGCTCTGGACAATGCCTTCCGGATTCCCACCGTCAACCTGGACAACGCCCGGCTGTTCGCGGATAGCTTCATCGGCTGGGACGATGGCGGGCCAGTGGTAGTCGCCTCTCCAGACCTCGGCGGAATCAAACGTGCCGAGTTGTTCCGGCAAGCGCTCGAGGTGCGCCTGGGCCGCGCAATCGGCCATGCCTGCGTCGAAAAATATCGGCGCGATGAAACGCTTAGCGGCGGCATGCTCGTGGGCGAAGTCGAGGGCTGCACCGTGATCCTCCTGGACGACCTCATCAGCACCGGCTCCACCCTCCTGCGCGCGGCCCAGGCCTGCCATGCCGGAGGCGCGCGCCGAATCTTCGCGATGGCCACCCACGGCCTCTTCACCGAGGGCATGGGGCTGTTGGAGTCGCCCCTGCTGCAAGGCCTCGCGATCAGCGATAGCGTCCCCCTACCGGGCGTGGAACTGGCCCTGAAAGCCGGTCGCCTGGTCGTGGTGGATACCGCCGAGAGCATCGCGGCGACCCTTGTCGACCGATACCGCTTGATCCACAACACCGACTGACGCCAGGGGCTGATCCGTGACCGATCGCATCTGCCTGTATGACCCAGAAGAAATCGACCTCGTGCTGGCAGCCATGGCACGGCAGATCGTCGCCTGCTTCTCCGGCACCCCCTTTGCCATGGTCGGTATCCTGCGCCGGGGAGACCCGCTCGCGGGCATGATCCAGGCGCACTTCCGCGCCCTGACCGACGCCCCGGCGCCACCGCTCTACCCACTCAAGGTAAAGCGCTATGCCGACGACCTCACCCTGCTCCACCCGGAAACCTCGCTCACGGGCAATGACGCGCTTGCGGCCCTGAACCTGGCCGAGTTGCCCTTGCTGGTAGTTGACGATGTGCTCTACGAGGGCCACTCACTGCTGCGCACCTGCGCCTACCTCGCGCAACAGGGCGCACGCCGAGTGCATACCGCAGTCCTGGTGGACCGCTGCACAAGCACCCAGCCAATCCGTGCCGATATCGTGGGCATTCGCCTGCAGGCCGCACCCGGAGACATCGTCGAGTGCCACGTCCCGCCCTATGAATCGGATTTGCGGATCGAACTCATCCGTCACGGCCAAACCGCCAAACACTAATGCCACATCGAACCACCGCAGCACCGGCGACGTCCGTTGCGGGGAAAACGCTTCACCGACCCACCATTGGCGCTCGACCCAAACTCCGGACGGTCGAATGCACGACTTTAGCGGCGCGCCGCAAGAAGCGAAAACGATGCATTTTATGAATGCTCATCGTTCGTGAGTTTGACTGTCACGGTATGACGTGCCGGATTGCGCCTTGGCACCGTAACGGTCCTTTTTGCTCTGGCGTTGCTCACGGCCGTACACCTTCATGCGATAGCGTGCGACCGTCGGTGATCGAGAAATGGATTCAGGGCACCTAAGGGTCAGGACACCACTACAGTCCGTCGCCGCTGAGAAGCCAGCAGTCGTCCGGCCAAATAGTGGCCATTTCGTAGCTATGCTTAAGCGGTAGTCGAGTCCCATCGAGGCGGCCCGGGCCGCTTCGTTCATTTCCAGTCTCGACCGTCAGCCAGCTGTATCCGCACGCAGATGCAGCGCCTGATTGGACGTTCGCGCGACGCCGTTACAGGGACTTTGCCTGGAGATCGTGAAATGGATTCTTTCGAAGGTGAAAGCGCTGCCAACCAGGCCCTATCCAGCCATTCCGACAAGCCACGCTCGACCAAGTGGCACCGCATGTACTTCTTCCTCGCGGGCTTCGACGTGCTGGTCGTCGTGCTGAGCGTGCTGCTGAACCACCTGATCGTCGACACCTATCACCGCTCCATCAAGGCGAACCAGTCCTGGGTCCTGCAACTGTCAGCCTACTCGACACTGGGCAGCCTGGCATCGGAAGTGAACGCCCCCGGCAACAACGTGTTCGACACCCACGATGTCGAAGCCGAGTCGCGCAATATGACCGCGGCCTTGCAGGCCTTCAACGAACACCTTTCCAACGTCAAGCAGCAACTGCAGGAGCGGATCGTCCATCAAGCGGAGCACAGCGCCGAGATCCAGGTTTTCACCCTGGCCTTGAAGGACGAGGTAGCCGAAGTCGACGCTGCGATGGGCGAGATGGTTAAGGAGGCCTCGCTGATCTTCTCCTTTTTCCGGGAAGGCCAGTCGGACAACGCCGGTAAGCGCATGGCCACGATGGACCGCAAGTACGCCAAGCTGCTCGCCTCGCTGGCCACGGTGCGGGAGCGCGTTGGCCTGATCCAGAGCAAGCTGCTGGAAGAGGAACTGGAGTCAGTCGAAGAACTGCGACGGATCGAGTATTCCATCATGCTGTTCGTGCTGTTGATGGTCAGCGCGGCGGTGTTCTATGGCCGCCGGATCAAGCGCGAAATGGAAGCGCACGCGTCTGAGCGCGAGGGTTACCTGGCCGTGTTGCGCGAAAGCGAAAAGCAGTTCCGCCAACAGGCATCACTGCTGGACAAGGCCCAGGACGCCATCGTCGTGCACGACATGGATCACCGCATCCTGTACTGGAACAAGAGCGCCGAGCGACTCTACGGGCTGTTCAAGGAAGAAGCGCTGGGCAAGTCGGCACAGGACCTGATCTACCAGGGGCACGCCGCTGTCGATGTGGCCACCCACTGCCTGATAGAGACCGGGGACTGGTCGGGTGAAGTGACGCTGCGACGCCGGGATGGCAGCACGATCACCTTCGAAAGCCACCGAACCCTGGTACGCGACGATAACGGCCGGCCGCAATCCGTTCTGTCCATCAACACGGATATCACCCACCGCAAAGCCGCCGAACAGGAGGTCAGGCGCCTGGCCTTCTACGATCAACTGACCGGCCTGGCGAACCGCCGGCTGCTGCTGGACCGCTTGCAGCATGTATTGGCCGGCGGCGCCCGCAATCTGCACACGAGCGCCGTCATCCTGATCGACCTCGACAACTTCAAGGCGCTGAACGACACCCTGGGGCATGACCGCGGCGACATGTTGCTGCAGGAAGTGGCCCACCGCCTTTGCGGTTGCATTCGCGAAAGCGATACCGTCGCCCGTCTGGGCGGGGATGAGTTCGTCGTCCTGCTCGAAGGGCTCAACGAAAATCCGCCAGATGCCGCTATCCAGGCCAGAGCCGTCTGCGAAAAAATCCTCAACGCGCTCAACATCACCTACCAGATGGATGGCTACGAGCACCACAGCACGCCCAGCTTGGGCATCGCGCTGTTCCAGGGGCAGCTGAATTCGGTTGACGACGTCATGAAGCGCGCCGACCTCGCGATGTACCGCGCCAAGGCGGCGGGGCGCAACACGCTGCGTTTCTTCGACCCCGAGATGCAGGCAGTCGCCACCGCACGCGCCCGGCTGGAAGCGGATTTGCGCCAGGGTCTGCAGGGCAAGGAGCTGCTGCTGCATTTCCAACCACAGGTGAACATCGAGGGCCGCATCATCGGCGCAGAGGCGCTCATGAGATGGCAACATCCCGAGCGCGGTCTCGTGTTGCCTGCCATGTTCATTCCGCTGGCCGAAGAGACAGGGCTGATCCTGCCGCTGGGCCACTGGGCGCTGCAAACCGCCTGCGCCCAGCTGGTGGCCTGGGCCAGGCATCCGGAGACCGCCCGGCTGGTGGTGGCGGTGAACGTCAGTGCCCGTCAGTTCCACCATCCCGACTTCGTCGAAGAAGTACTGACCGTATTGCGGTACACCGGGGCCGATCCGAAGAAGCTGAAGCTGGAGCTGACCGAAGGCCTGCTGGTGGAGGACATGGAAAGTACCGTCGCCAAGATGATCGAACTGAAGGAGATCGGCATCGGCCTTTCGCTGGATGATTTCGGCACCGGCTACTCGTCACTCTCCTACCTGAAGAGCCTGCCGCTGGACCAGCTCAAGATCGACCAGTCATTCATCAGGGATGTGCTGGTCGATCCCAACGATGCGGCCATCGCCTGCGCGATCATCAGCCTGAGCCAGATTCTCGGGCTCTCGGTGATCGCAGAGGGCGTGGAGACCGAAGCGCAGCGCGCTTTCCTGGCCACCCATGGCTGCCAGACCTACCAGGGCAACCTGTTCTCCCGCGCGCTGCCGGCTGAACAGTTCAGGCAGTACGTTCACGAGAGGATACTGACCGAGCACTGAATGCCGCTTCGTTGATGGGTATCGCTTCGCTCCACGCCATCCTACAAACCGCGGTTTTGTGCCCGGAATCGGCTTTTTTCCTTGTGGGGGCCATCAAACCTTCGGCATGTTCTTGGTCACGCAATGGATACCACCACCGCCAGCGGCAATCGGGTCAATGTTCACCTGCACCACCGCGCGGCCGGGATACAGCTTGGCCAGCAGGTCCTTGCAGTACTTGTCGGCGGCGGCATCGCCAAACTCCGGGGCGATCACGGCGCCGTTGATCGGCAGGTAGTTGATGTATCCCGGCGCGAAATCCGGGTTGTTGCGGGTGTACTGATTGCTGCGCACGCTCAGCGGCGGCGGCAAGCTGTGAACCACCAGCCTGCGCCCATCGGCGTCGGTGGCAGCGTTGAGGATTTCCAGGTGCTTGCGCGTCACGGCGTAGTCGTAGGACTTGGGGTCGTTGTCGAGGTTTGCGATTACCACGCCGGGTTTGACGAAGCGCGCATAGAAGTCGACGTGGGCGTCGGTAATGTCCTTGTTCCTGATGCCCGGCAGCCAGATGATCTTGCGCACACCAAGGTTGGCCTTCAGCTCGGCTTCGATCTGTGCCTTACTGAGCCCCGGATTGCGGTTGCCATTGACCCAGCAACTTTCGGTGATAATCGCGGTGCCGTGCCCATCCACCTCGATGCCGCCGCCCTCGCCTACCAGTGCGCTGCGGATGTAGGCGGCCTCCATCTCGTAGCTCAGGACGTCGGCCACCTGGGCGTCGTTGGCCGACGTCTGCTTGTTGCCCCAGCCGTTGAAGTTGAAGTCCACCAGGCCCAGGCCACCCGCCCCGTCGACCACGAAGCAGCCGCCGTAGTCGCGCACCCAGACGTCATCCAGCGGCATGGTCAGGAACTCGATGTTGGTGGTGCCGCATTTGCTCTTGGCCGACGACAGCTGGTTGGCCCGGCACAGCACAGTAACCGGCTGGTACCTGGCAATGGTCCTGGCCAGCAGGGCAATAGTGTCGTTCACCGCGGACGCCCAGTCCTCCCAGACAGTGGAGGACGCCGCGAAGGCAAGGATCACCCGTTCCTGCGGGGCGTGCTCGTCGGGCATGTACCAGCTGCCGGCTAGGGCGGCGGGCACACGGGCCGCGCCAAGACCAAGGCCAAGCGTGGCAGCGGCACCGATTCCGCTGGCGACCATCATCTGCTTGATGAAGTCACGACGTGTAGACATGTAAGGTCCTCTGTTGGGTAGGGATGCGGGTTCAGTCGTGAATGGCCGTCTTGAAGGTGGTCCATGCGCGCATTCGCGCACGCATGTCACGCTGCGGAATGTCCTTGCCGGGGATCAGCCGCGTGTAGGTCGCCTCGTCGACATAGATGTCCGGGTTATTGCGCATGTCGGCATCCACCATCGGCCGAGCCAGGGCACTCGAGGTGGGATAGCCGGTGGCGTTGCTGATGGCCGCCATGTTTTCCGGACGCATGACGAAGTTGATCAGCGCGTAGGCATACTCCGAGTGCTGGGCATCGGCGGGGATGGCCATGGTATCCATCCACACCGTGGTGCCTTCTCGGGGGATGCGGTACTGGAAGCGCGCGGGCTTGCCGGCTTCATCCGCTGCACGCTGGGCCTGGGTCATGTCGCCGCTATAGCCGAGAGACAGGCACAGATCGCCATTGACCAGTTGGGTGACCGGCTGTGACTGGAACTTGCGGATATACGGCTTGATGCCCTTGAGCAGCGCCACCGCCTCGGCCAGTTCGTCCGGCTTGCTGCTACGGGGGTCGTGGCCAAGGTAGTTGAGCACCACAGCCAGCACTTCATCGGGCGAATCGATCATCGAGATGCCGCAGTCCGCGAACTTCGCTGCCAGCTCGGGCTTGAAGATCATGTCCAGGCTGTTGACCGGCGCCTCGGCCAGACGCTTGTCGATCATTGCCTGGTTGTAGGTCAGCCCGATGGTGCCCCAGGTGTAAGGCACCGTGGCATGCCGCGAGTAGGGATACTTCGTCTGCAGAGTCCGCAGGCCCGGTTCGACGTCCGCCAAGTGTTCGAGTTTGCTGCGATCGAGCTTCTGCAAGGCGCCGGCGCGCATCAGGCGCTCGGCCACGGTGTCGCCGGGGAAGATCAGGTCATAGCCGCTGTGGCCGGACATCATCTTGGCCTCCAGCGTCTCGCTGCTGTCCATCACGTCGTAGATGACCCGGATACCCGTCTCCCGCGTGAAGGCGTTGAGCGTGTCCGGGGCGAAGTAGTCCGCCCAGTTGTACAGGCGCAGGACCTTTTCCTCGGCCTGCGCGGCCAGTTGCAGAGCGCTGAAGCCAAGGCCCAGCGAGACGATCAAGAGCTTCTTCATGACATTCATCTTCAGACTCCCTGGCGCTGCCAGCGCTCGTGGATTTGACGACCATCCAGCCCAAGCAACGCCCCGTACATTTCCGGCCGGCGATCACGGTAGATGCCCCAGTTCAGGCGTTCCTCACGCATGGCGGCGAGGTCCAGCCGCTGCACCAGCACACCCGTGGTATCGCGGTCGGCCTCGGCCAGGAGCTTGCCCTTGTGATCGGTGATGAAGGAGGAGCCGTAGAAGCGCATCTGCAAATCCGGGTCGCTGCTGGCCACTTCCTGACCGACGCGGTTGGCGGCGATTACCGGCAGGATGTTGGCGGCGGCGTGGCCGCGCTGGGTCAGTTGCCAGTGATCGCGCGAGTCCAGCCCGGTAGCGCCGGGCTCGGAACCGATGGCGGTCGGATAGAGCAGCACCTCGGCCCCCATCAACGCCATGCAACGTGCAGTCTCGGGGAACCACTGATCCCAGCAGATGCCCACGCCGATGCGACCGAAGGCGGTATCCCAGACGCGGAATCCGGTATCGCCAGGGCTGAAGTACTCCTTCTCCTGGTAGCCAATGGCATTGGGGATGTGGGTCTTGCGGTACACGCCAAGCAGGCGGCCATCGGCATCGGCCACCGCCAGCGAGTTGAAGAAGGCGTTGCCGGCACGCTCGAACCAGCTCAGAGGCAGCACCACCCCCAGCTCGCGGGCAAGATCGGCAAAGCGCTTGAGCACTGGGCTATCGCCATATTCCTGCGCCAGTGACAGGTGTTTGTGGTCCTGTTCGATGCAGAAGTACGGCGTGGCGAACAGCTCTTGCAGGAGGATCAGTTGCGCGCCCTTGGCCGCAGCTTCCCGCACCCGTTGTTCGGCTTGATCGAGGTTGCTTTCCAGGTCCCAGCTGCAGGCGAACTGGGTGGTAGCGACGGTCAGTCCAGTCATGGCATCACCCCTTCAGCGGCCAGGCCGGCTGTTGCTGGGTGATGCAGTGCACGCCACCGCCGCCGTGGGCCAAGTGGTTGATCTGCACCGGCACCACTTCACGCCCCGGGAAGGCCAGGCGCAGGGTCGCTGCCGCTTCGTCATCGGCGGCGATGCCGTAGGCCGGCATGATGATCGCGCCATTGACGATGTAGAAGTTGGTGTAGGACGCGCAGAACACCTCGGCGTCCTGATCCACCGCTTCGCCGGCCTCGAAGAGTTCGAGCATTTCAAAGCGGCGCCCCTGCGCATCGGTGGAGAGCTCCAGGGCACGGCGGTTCTCGCGCACGATTTCGGCGTACACCGAAGACGCGTCACGCGTGGCATCCACCAGCAGCGCACCAGGCCGGGCAAAAGCGCACACGCCGTCGACGTGACCGTCAGTCATGTCACCGGTGACGTAGTCGGGATCGCCCGGCAGCCAGATGGTCTTCTTCACACCCAGCAGGCGGGAGAAGATTTCCTCCATCTCGGCCTTGCTCATGCCCGGGTTGCGGTTGCCGTTGAGCAGCACCGACTCGGTGGTGATCAGCGTGCCCTGCCCGTCCACATGGATGGCGCCGCCCTCATTGACCAGCGCGGTATCGAAGCACTCCAAGCCAAGGCCGTTGAGGATGCGCCCTGCCAGGCTTTCGTCCAGATCAAAGGCGGACTTCCCGCCCCAGGCATTGAAGCGCCAGTTCACGCCGGCCGTGCCCAGGCGCGGATGGCAGACGAAGCTCGGTCCGGAGTCGCGGCACCAGCTGTCGTTGATCGCCAATTCGACCAACTCGATATTCGGCCCGCAGAGCTCACGCGCCCGTTCCAGTGCTGAGGGGTCGACCACCATCTTCACCGGCTCGAAGCGGGCAATTGCGTTGGCCACTCGAGCGAAGTCCACCTGCACATCCGCCAGGGTTACGCCCCAGCCGTTTTCCCACAGGGCCTGGTTATGGGGAAAGGCCATCCAGGTGGCTGCATGGGGTGCCCATTCGGCAGGCATGACCCAGCCGTTCTGCGAATCTTTGAGTTGCATACAAGCGCCTTCAGTTAAGTATTTGTTATCACTGAATAACCGCGACTGCGGTAATGGCTTGCATGCTAGGCCTGTAAAAACGGACGAACAAACGATAGATTTTGCAGCTTACTGATTAGCCGAGCTTATCTATCATGCTGAAACACTGGCCACCCCTGAATGCCCTGCGCGGCTTCGAAGCGGCAGCCCGACTGGGCAGCTTCCACAAAGCAGCTGAAGAACTTCACCTCACCCAGTCGGCCATCAGCCAGCAGATTCGCAGCCTGGAAAGTTTCCTCGAACAGCCGCTGTTCTTCCGCAACGGCCGCAGCGTGGCGCTGACCGACGCCGGCTTCGACCTGCTGAGCACCACCCAGTCGCTACTGCAGCAACTGGCCGTGGGCATCCGCCGCCTGGACCAGTACCGCAAGCCCAATCAACTGGTGGTCAACACCACGCCCGCCTTTGCCCGCCACTGGCTGGTGCCGCGCCTGGCAGACTTTCACAAGCGCCATCCGCAGGTCGACCTCTGGTTGCTGACCACTGACGAGACACCGGAGATGGCCACCCAGACCATCGACATCGCCGTGCGCGACGACCTCAGCGCCCAAGCCGAATGCAGTTTTCGCGTGCTGCTGGAAGATCGCCTCTACCCCGCCTGCCACCCCGCCCTGCTGGACATGGCTGCGGACTCGCGGACCACCCTGCATGGTGAGCGCGAGATGGACTGGAGCCACTGGCAGGTGCAGGGCGGCGTCGATGTCGGACAGCAGAGCCAGGGGCTGAATTTTTCCGATCCCGGCCTGCTGCTGGATGCCGCCAGCCAAGGGTTGGGGATCGCCCTGGTCAGCCAGTTGCTGGGCAGCCACGCGCGGGATCGGGGACAGTTGGTGCCGCTCGCGGAACAGACCGTGCGTGGTCCGAACTGGAGCTGGCTGGTGCACCGCGACAGCGAGGGCGACCCGCTCACCGGCAGCTTCTGCGACTGGCTGGTTGAGTCACTGCAAGCGTAGTTGGCGACAACCTGGTGCGGGTCGCCGGTTTGCAGCGAATTGTTCCATTGGTCAAGCAAGGTCGAGATTTCTTGCCCACTGGTTGCCTTGCAGGACGCCACCCGTTGTTCAACCCGCAAAAAAGCCCGCTTCAGCGGGCTTGGTCGTTGCGGGCAGCGGGCCCCGATTCACGCATCGGGCTTCTTCGTCTGCGCTTTAGTCCATTGCGTCTTCTTGCGGTCAGTGTTCCATCCGGTTGCTCCGGTGGGTATTTCCTTGATCTCGCCGCCCTTTGACAGGAATGCTTGTGTCTGCTCGTCCAGCTGCGATCTCGATCGGCTTGTCGGTGTATCGGACATCGGAGTCACCTTTGAGTGATGAGCCGTCATTGCGAGCGACTCACTTGGGACTATACAGGCATACCCATTGCCGCGCCGGGGCAATTGTCCGGCCCTCCAGCGCATTCCGGGCGTCGTCCTCAGTCAGAAAAAACTATTCAATACCAACAAACCCTGTATTCTCACAGCACTGCCTGCCCAGTCTTGCGGCACCGTCTTGATGTTTTGTCCTTACGATTCTCCATCTCCTCGGCACCCTTCACTTCGCATTCAGTCACGGTCACGCTATTGCCGACCCCGTATTCCTGCACCTTGGAGATTCATCATTATGTCGACCCGCCAAAACGGAACCGTCAAGTGGTTCAACGCCGAAAAGGGCTTTGGCTTCATCAGCCCCGAATCCGGTCCGGACGTATTCGTACACTTCCGTCAGATTGAAAGCTCTGGCTACAAGAGCCTGGACGAGGGGCAGCGCGTCTCCTTCCTCGTCACCGATGGCCCCAAAGGGCCTCAGGCCGAGCAGGTTCGCCCGCTGTAACGCCGATTTAAGAAGAAGCCCCGCACATGTTGCGGGGCTTTTTCGTTTGAGCCTGGGAAACCACGTCGTTAGGGCGTGCCATGATTCATCGGCTCTGCCTGTGACGATCGAAATGCCTGGTTTACAGGATGAAGTCGGATCTTCAGTAGCCCGGATGAAATCCGGGGAAAGTCCTATCGCCGCTCCCGGAGTTCATCCGGGTTACGATCTGGCCTGCTGCATCTGCGATGCCCCCACATAGGGGCCATAGGCAAGAAACTTCAATCACGAACAGGTACGTCGGCTGCCTGGCGCGCCATTTTCTGGCAGCCTGTGGGGCGTCCCCTTGCCCTGGAGTCAGCTGTGCCAAGCCCCAGCCACCACACTCAGGACCTCTGGATCAGCAGCCTCCACGGTAGGCTCTTCGTGCGCATCTGGAGCCCCGACCACCTCAGCCCATCCGTTGACGAAGCACCCATCGTGCTATTCCACGACTCGCTCGGCTGCGTGGAGCTGTGGCGTGAATTTCCCGCCAAACTGGCGAGCATCACCGGCAGGACCGTGGTGGCCTACGACCGGCTGGGCTTCGGCCGCTCGAGCGCGCATCCAGGGCAGCTCGCCTTCGGCTTCGTTGGAGATGAGGCCGAGCGCGACTTCCCGCTGGTCAAGGACCGCCTCGGTATACGCGAGTTCATCGCCTTCGGCCACAGCGTCGGCGGCGGCATGGCCACTCACTGCGCAAACCGCCACCGGGAGCATTGCCTGGCCTTGATCACCGAGTCGGCGCAGGCCTTTGTCGAAGACCGTACCCTGGCGGGCATCCGTGAAGCCAAACAGGTTTTTCAGCAGGACGACCAACTGGATCGACTGCGCAAGTACCACGGCGATAAGGCCCGCTGGGTGCTGGAGGCCTGGACGGAGACCTGGCTGTCGCCTGCCTTCGCCGACTGGAACCTTGAAGCGGAGGTGGACCGGCTGGACTGTCCTGTACTCGCTATCCACGGCGACCAGGACGAGTTCGGCTCCGAGCTGCATCCTCAGCAGATCGCGCGCCTGACCGACGGCCCGTCCCGGATGCTGCTCATCGAAGACTGCGGTCATGTTCCCCATCGCGAAAAGCCGGAGGCAGTGCTCCTGGCGGTGGCTGAACTGCTGCGATGAACCGGTCCCGGGCGCCGATGGCGTCCGGGCAATCGGCTGACTATGATCGGAACCCATGACGCTCACTCTCCCTACCCGACAACCCTGCCCTCCCGGCGCCTGCAATTGCGGGCGTGAGGAGTTGCTGGAGCTGCCCGGTGCCGATGTCCGCATCCTGCTGCTGACCCGTCAGGAGGAGAAGCGCCTGCTGGAGAGGCTGGAGAACATCCGCAGCCTGGAAGACCTGGAGCATATGCAGCGGCGCATTTACGAGCAGCTCGGCGTGCGCCTGCATATCGCCCCCGGCTTCAACGAAGTGCGCAGCATGCGTGGCATCGATATCCGCATCGACGAGCTGCCCGGTCTTTGCCGCAAGACGCGGCAGTCCATCCCGGCGGCCATCCGCCGCGGTCTTGAACTGCATCCGGAAATCGCCTGGCGTCTGCTCGACGCCCACGACCTGTTGCGCGACGCCTGACGCCCTCTCCGGTCAGTTGACTGAAGCCGTCGGACACGCCCTCAGTTGCCCTCGACTGGCCTGGCCGATGATTTCCGCGAGCTTTTGCAGGTTAACCTGATGCGCCGCTACCAGTTGGTCCACCGAGTTGCCGGCCGGGGTTTGCAATGTGGTCCGGCAGGCTGTGATGGCACCCGCCCCCGCCGGTTTCAGGCGCCATCTGGCATCCAGCAGCGAAAACTGACCGGGCACCGAATCGAAGCGCTGCACATCCACCCGCAAGGACGCCTGCGCCGAAGCCGCGGGCGTCGAGCCGAGCTGGTCGACCAGGGCATTCTGCAGCTCATCGGCCAGGCTGGCGCCCCACCATTCGGTCTCCAGGATCGCCAGGCCGGTATCACCCTGGCGCACGACGATCTGCGAGCGATCGACCTGGGGCGGCACCGTGACCTGGTCGACGCGGATATCCAGGGCGACGCCGCTCGTCGATTGTTTGGGAACCAGCGTGTGGTAGCGGATCGGCGCGCTGCTGCAAGCGCCCAGCATCACCAGCAGCCCGACCAGAAATGCTTTGTGCAATATCGTCATTCGACTCGACTCCTTGTTCGCGGTGCTCATGGCTGCAGGTTCTGTGCATCGGTGGCTGCCGGACGGCCGCGGATCAGCGATTCGGGGTGCCTGCCCAGATAATCCGACAGGTCCCGCAGCGAGCGGGACATCCGCTCCAGCTGCTCGAGGGTATCGGTCATCTGTTCGCGCTGTGGGGAGTCCTCCGCCAATGCCGAATTGGCCGCTTGCACCGTCTTGCGAATCTCGTCCAGGGTGCCCTGGACGCCGGGCAACGTCCGGGTGTTGAACTGCTTCAGGCTGCGATTCAGTTCGCTCAGGTTGCCATCGAGGTTGTTGGCAATGCGCTCCAACGGCAGCGCGTTGATCCGGTTGACCATCTGCTGCAGCTGCTCCTGAACTTTCTCGAGACTGCCAGGCACCGTGGGAATCATGAACGGCGTCTGGTTCGGATCGAAGGCAGCCTTTTCCGCATCCGGATAGAAGTCCAGCGAAATGTAAAGCTGGCCGGTCAACAGGTTGCCACTGCGCGCCTGGGCGCGCAGGCCGTGCTCGATAAAGCCGGCGAGCAACAGGCCGCTGGCCTTTTCATCGTCGGGAGAGTGCTTGAGGACCTCCAGCATCTTGTTGTGGGCGGGGCCTATGCGTTGGGGGTAAATGATCGCATCGACGATCACCGGGAACGTCCGCTTCACGGGGTCGAAGTCCAGGCGAACGGCGGTGACCTTGCCGAAATTCACGCCCATGAACTCCACGGGCGCATCAACGGCCAGGCCACGCAGCGCCTGGTCGAATCGAAGGCGCAGCTGGCGTGCAATGCCATCGGGTGGCGCCAGGGCGGTTTCTTCATCGGCGAACAGCTCGAAATCGGTTTTCTCCGCCGCCGGTTTGTCATCGACGATGTATTCGGGCGTGCGAAACGCCAGGCCACCAATCAGTATTGAAGACAGTGACTCGGTGTTGACCTTCACACCCTTGGAGTCCAGAGCGACATCAATGCCACTGGCATTCCAGAAGCGCGTGTTGGTGGTGACGAACGTGTCGTTGGGGGCCTCGATGAATATGCCGATGTCGACGCCTGTACCCTTGGCGTCCAGCGCATAGGAAACCACCTCACCCACCGGAATCTTGCGGTAATAGATCGGCGAGCCGATATCCAGTGAACCCAGGTCTTTGGCGTGCAGAGTGAAGATCTTGCCCTTCTCGCCGTACGTGATTGCCGGTGGCGATTCGAGTCCGGTGAAGTGCTTTGAGCGCTTTGTCGACTGCCCCGCATCGGCGCCAATGAAATTGCCTGACAACAAAGTGTCGGTACCGGTGACGCCGCCGGCCCCGATGCGCGGGCGCACCACCCAGAACACCGAGTCCTCGCTGGCGAAAGACTCCGCCTCGCGAAACAGTTCCACGGTGGTGTTGACGCTCTTCTTGTCCGCGGCCAGCTCGACGGCGGTGACCTCGCCAATCACCACGTTGCGGTACTTCACCAGCGTCTTGTGCGCGGCCAGGCCTTCACCGGTCTTGAAACTGATGGTGATGGTCGGGCCTTGCTCCATCCAGCTGCGCACCACCAGTGACGCGCCCACCAGCAATGCGACAATGGGCACTATCCAGACCAGCGACACGTTCCAGCGCCGTGTCCGGATCTCCGCCTGCCCAGGCGCTGAACCGCCTTCAGTGTGTTGCTGCATGGGTTGCATCCCCCGTGGATAGTTCGCCGTCCCAGATCAGGCGTGGATCGAAACTCATGGCCGAGAGCATGGTGAACACCACCACCACGCCGAAGAAGAGGATGCCGGGGCGCGGTTCGATGGTGCCCAGCTCCTGCATCTGTACCAGCGCTGCGACCAGGGCCACGACCAGCACATCGAGCATCGACCAGTAGCCGATCAACTCGACGAAGCGATAGAGCTGAGCGCGTTGGCGCCGCGCCCAGCCACTGCGCTTCTGCGCAGTGACCAGCAACAGCAGCAAGGCGCCGAACTTGATGGCTGGCACGCCGATGCTGGCAATGAAGATGATCAGTGCGATGTCCCAGGCGCCGCTTTCCCAGAACTCCAGGACGCCGCCCACGATGGTGCTGTCCAGGCCGCTGCCGAACATGCTGGTGTTCATCACCGGCAGCAGGTTGGCGGGTATGTAGAACACCAGCGCAGCCAGCAGGTAGGCCCAGGTGCGTGTGATGGAGTCGGATTTGCGTGCGTGCAAAGGCGCACCGCAACGACTGCAGTGGTGCCGATGGCTGCCCAGGTCGCACGCCAGTCCGCAACCGTGGCACAGACAGAGGTTCATCTCGCTTGCCAGCGGCGGGTTCACAGGCACTCCCAGAGGTCGCGGACGTCGCGACCGGCGATGTAGATGATCAACACACTCAGCGCGGCAAGCGCGACCAGGCCGATTCCCGGAATCACATCCAGCATCCCCGCCAGTTTGATGACCGCCACCATGGCGCCCAGCAAGCAGACCTCCAGCATGCTCCAGGGTCGCAGTGCCTCCAGGCTGCGCATGCAGACGGAAAACCCCGGCGCACGCTGGGCCGCGACGGCGAAGCCGAACACCCAGATCAACAGGCCGACCTGCAGCACCGGGGCGAAGATGATCGCCAGCGCGGCGACCAGTGCGATAAAGGTGATGGGGCCGTTACTGAGGATCAGCACCGAGTCCCAGAGCGTCGCCGAATTGCTGAGCCCTTGCAGGCTGATACTCATGACCGGGTAGACGTTGGCGAACACCAGCAGGATCGCCGCCGTGATACTCAGCGCCAGGCGCTGCTGCACCGAAAGTCCCCCGTGCCGCTGAATCAACCCGCCGCAACGTACGCACAAGGCGCGTTGGTGCTTGCTCAACGCGGCCTTCCGGTACACCGCATCGCAATACTCGCAAATGATCAGTCCGTTGCTATTTGCCATTTGTGCGCCACCCGACACAGAAATGTAGACACCCCGCTCGGCGGTTGCCCCCATCAGAGCCCGCGATAGAAGGCCAATTAGCACAAAGCCTAGCCAATGAATGCGCAGTGCAAGGCGGAATCTGCCGCAAACATTCGTCGATGCCGGCAAGTCGTCCGCGCCCTGCGTCGGCCCCTACTAAGCTTTACGCCACACGCACCAGTCACCTGATCCTTGCCGGTACCGCCCATGAGCGAACCACCATCAATCAAGACGGCCGACCCGGGGCAGACACCACGAGTGCCAGCTCCGTCTGGGTGGCAACGCTGGCTGCCGGGCTTTCAGGCGCTGCGCCAGTACCAGGCGGGTTGGTTGCCAAAAGACCTGCTCGCCGGCCTCGTGCTGACGGCCATGCTGGTACCCGTCGGGATCGCCTATGCGGAAGCCTCGGGCGTTCCGGGCATCTATGGCCTGTATGCCACCATCGTTCCGTTGCTCGCCTACGCGCTGTTCGGCCCCAGCCGCATCATGGTGCTCGGCCCGGATTCGGCACTGGTCGCCATCATCCTGGCCGTTGTGCTGCCGGCTTCCGGTGGCGATCCGCTCCGCGCGATAACCCTCGCCAGCGCCATGGCCCTGGTGTCCGGGCTGGTCTGCATCGGCGCCGGCCTGTTGCGCCTCGGTTTCATAACCGAGCTGCTGTCCAAGCCCATTCGCTACGGCTACATGAACGGCATCGCCCTGACAGTACTGATCAGCCAGACGCCGAAGCTGTTCGGCATCTCCTTCGAAAGCGCCGGCCCCCTGCGCGATACGCTGCACCTGTTCCAGGCCCTGTTCGATGGCAAGGCCAACTGGCACGCCTTTGCCGTGGGCGCCGGCACCCTGGCCATCATTCTCCTGCTCAAACGATATCCGCGCGTGCCGGGCCTTCTCATTGCGGTAGTGGCCGCCACGCTGGTGGTAGGCCTGTTCGGCCTGGACGCAACCCATGCCGTCAAGGTGGTGGGATCACTGCCTGAGGGATTGCCGAGCTTCAGCCTACCCCTCATCGGGGCGGGTGACCTGGGCACTGTGCTCATCGGTGGATTCGCCGTGGCCCTGGTTTCCTTCGCCGATACCAGCGTACTGTCGCGCACATATGCCGCCAGGACGCGCACACGGGTAGATCCGAACCAGGAAATGCTTGGCCTGGGTGTAGCTAACCTGGCGACGGGCTTTTTCCAGGGCATCCCCATCAGCAGCAGCTCATCGCGCACTCCCGTCGCCGAGGCGGCCGGTGCGCAGTCCCAACTGACCGGCGTTTTTGGCGCCCTGGGCGTGGCGCTGCTGTTGTTGCTTGCTCCCGACCTGCTTCAGCACCTGCCCAACAGCGCTCTCGCAGCAGTGGTGATTGCTGCGGCCCTTGGCCTGTTCGAATTCAAGGACCTGCGCCGCATCTACCGCATCCAGCAATGGGAATTCTGGCTGTCCATCACCTGTTTCGTTGGCGTTGCGGTACTGGGAGCGGTGCCCGGCATCGGCCTGGCGGTCGTCATCGCGGTGATCGAGTTCCTGTGGGACGGCTGGCGCCCGCACTTCGCCGTGCTCGGCCGAGTCGACGGCATCCGCGGTTATCACGATGTTTCCCGCTACCCCCATGCCCGCCTCGTCCCCGGCCTGGTGCTGTTCCGCTGGGACGCACCGCTGTTCTTCGCCAACGCCGAACTGTTCCAGAACTGTGTGCTGGAAGCCGTAGCGAACAGTCCGACGCCAGTGCGCAGAGTCGTGGTGGCGGCGGAGCCGGTCACCAGCGTAGATGTCACCTCGGCCGACATCCTCATCGAGCTGGAACAGGCGCTGCGAGCGTCAGGCGTCGAATTGCGGTTCGCAGAGATGAAGGACCCGGTGAAAGACAAGCTCCGGCGGCTGGAAGTGCTGTCGCGAATCGGCAGCGACATCTTCCAGCCGACGGTAGGCGCCGCCGTGGACGACTACCTTGAAGAGCACGGGGTGGACTGGACACCCTAGCCGTGCCGGGGGCCTGGGCGAAATCGTCAGCCCTCGATGCACACCGACTCGGCGGGAACCACCAGCGCCAGCACGCCGAAACTCGACATGCTGCCGAGCACCGCGTTGTGGTGGGCGATGATCTGCGGCGCACTGAGTGCGGCGTTGTCCAAGGTGGAATGGGCATCGGCCGGCAATACCACCTGATAGCCCAGGGCCAGGGCGCGGCGCACCGTGGTATCCACGCAGTAGTCGGTCTGCAGACCGCAGATGATCAGGCGCTGGATGCCATGTTGCTGGAGCATTTCCAGCAACTCGGTCTTGTGGAACGAGTCGGGGGTGGTCTTGCGGATGCGGATATCGCCGTCCGCCACGGCAAGGTCTTCCGCCAGCTGCCAGCCCTCGCTGCCGAACTGGAAGTAGTCGCCGGGTTCTTCGTGCTGGATCACCACAACCGGGAGGCCCGCGGCTCGTGCCTTGGCGCTGAGGACGTTGATGGTATCGATCACGCGATCGATCTCGAAGGCAGCGTATTCACCGACGCTGATGGCGCGCTGGACATCGATGATCAGTAGAGCGGTGTTCATGGAGAGTCGTCCCTGAGAGAAAAAATGGAGCTTAGAGCGGCGGACAAATCGACGCCAGTTAGCTGCGGGAAGGATTTCAATGGCGTCTTGAGCTGCATCCGGAGATCACCTGGCGGCTGCTATGCCTGACGCCCGCCGGGCGGTCTGGCCGCCCTCCCCGGTTGGCGCTATACCGAAAGCGTTCGCTTCACGCCGAGGAGTAACGCCCTATGTCCACCCCGCTGGTGATCCGCAACATGCTCCGCCCCGAGCTGGACGAGTTGGTCGGCTGGGCCGCGCGCGAGGGCTGGAACCCTGGCCTGCACGATGCCCAGCTGTTCTGGGCGACCGATCCCGAAGCCTATATAGCGGCTGAGCAGGACGGCGAACTGATCGGCGGCGGCGCCATCACGTCCTACGGCGGCGAATTTGGGTTCATGGGCTTTTTCATCATCCGTCCGGAGTTTCGCGGACATGGCCTTGGCGACCGTCTCTGGCATGCCCGCCGTGACCGCCTCCTGGCCCGGCTGCATCCGGGCGCCACCATCGGGATGGACGGTGTGTTCGCCATGCAGGACTACTACGCCAAGGGCGGTTTCGTCTTCTCCCACCGCAATCTGCGATTCCAGACGGAAATCACCGAGCCACCACAATCGGCCGCTGATGAGGAGATCGTCCCCCTCGCCGAGTTCACCCTGAACGAGGTGCTCGCATATGACCGCACCTGCTTCCCGGCACCACGCCGCGTTTTCCTCCAGGGCTGGATCACCCAGCCCGATGCGCTGGCACTTGGCTGTCGGCGCAATGGCCGCCTGGCCGGTTTCGCGGTCGTCAGGCGCTGTCAGAGCGGCTGCAAGATCGGACCGTTGTTCGCCGATGACATTCACGCGGCCGAAGCGCTTTACGCGCCGTTGGCAGGCTTTGCTGCGGGCGGGCCGCTGTTCCTCGATGCTCCGGAGAACAATCCCGCGGCCATGGCACTGGTGCAACGCCACCGAATGAGCGAAGTTTTTGGCTGCGCGCGGATGTACCTCGGCCCTGCACCCGTTGTCGCCCAGGACCGCGTCTTCGGCGTCACCACCTTCGAGCTCGGTTGATGGTCGAGCGCGACCTGCTCG
The DNA here is from genome assembly GCF_029871195.1 of Pseudomonas sp. BN415. Lineage (NCBI taxonomy): Bacteria > Pseudomonadati > Pseudomonadota > Gammaproteobacteria > Pseudomonadales > Pseudomonadaceae > Pseudomonas > Pseudomonas sp. BN415. The sequence goes on along the minus strand of NZ_SSOK01000063.1, from coordinate 208,193 downwards.
GTTATGGCGGCCAGCCGCCCCACCCCCGCTGGCCCGGGGGTGCACGGCTGGCCGTACAGTTCGTGCTGAACGTCGAGGAAGGCGCCGAGTCCTGCGTACTCAATGGCGATGCCCAGTCGGAAGCCTACCTGCACGAACTGCCAGGCCGCCCCGCGCGCGCCGGCGAGCGCGACCTGAGTGTGGAAGGCCTTTACGAATACGGCTCCCGCGCCGGCGTCTGGCGCATTCTCGACCTGTTCAACGAGCGTGGCCTGCCGTTGACCGCCTTCGCCGTCGGGCGTGCCCTGGAGCTGGTGCCGCAAATCGGCCACGCCTTGCGCGCCGGTGGTCATGAGATCGCCGGGCACGGCTACCGCTGGCTGGACTACCGCGAGATTGCCGAAGACGAGGAACGACGCCATATCCAGTTGACCATCGAACTGATCGAGCGCATCTGCAGCCGCCGCCCGCTGGGCTGGTACACCGGCCGCGTCAGCGCCCATACCCGCCGGCTGTTGCGTGAGGAAGGTGGTTTTCTCTACAGCTCGGACGCCTACAACGACGACCTGCCCTATTGGCTGCCCGGCTCGCCGCCTCACCTGGTGATCCCTTACACCCTGGTCAACAACGACGCCCGCTACCTGATGCCCCACGGTTTCGCCTCGGGCCAGGACTTCCTCCAACTCCTTAAGGACGCCTTCGACTGGCTATGGCAGGAAGGCGCGCGGCAGCCAAAGCTGATGAGCATCGGCCTGCACGGCCGGATCAGCGGCCACCCGGCCCGTGCCTTGGCCCTGGCGCGCTTTCTTGACCATGTGCAGCGACATGACGGGGTCTGGGTGTGTCGGCGGGAAGACATCGCCCGGCATTGGATGGCCGAGCATCCATACGAGGCGGGCCGCCCGGGGGACAGCCCGCCTTAGCGCCGTCAGTGGAACGGGAAGATGTAGTTCATCCAGGCCGCCATGCGCAGGAGGATCTTGCGCATGATCGCCACATGGTGGAAATGCTGGCTGTAGAGCGCGGCCTGGCCATAGGCCCCGCCCGGCATCTGCGCGGCGTACTGGGCGTAGGCCGGATCGGTGATTTCGATGAACACCGGCACCCGCCCCGGAGGGGGTGAGCCCGTATAACTGATCAGGGTGCCGGACGGTTGCACCTGTCCCTCGCCAATCACCCCGATCACTTGTTTCACCTTGCCCGAGAACACCTTGCCGGGGATGCCGTCGAAGGCGACTTCCGCCTCGTCGCCAACGCTCAGGCGCAGTTGGCTGTTCTGGCGCATCCAGGCGATGAAATAGAAGCCTTCGTCCGGAATGAAGACCATGGAGGGGCGCAACGGCAGTTTCACCGCCCGCACGCCCGGGCGCAGCGAAACATGGGTGACGAACCCCTTGCTCGGCGCCCGTATCACCGTGTTGTCGAGATCGAACTGGGCAATGTTCAACTGCGCCTGCAGGTCGTCCACCCGCGCGGTGGTGAGGTCTACATCGCGGCGGTTGCCGACATTGCGCGCAGCCAGCTCACGGGCGCGGGACTGATCGGCACGGGCCGAAACCAGTTGGGCCTTGATCGACTTCAGCTTGTTCTCGAATGGCGTCGGGTCGATACGGAACAACACATCCCCCTTCTCCAGTGGCTGGTTGGCCTTGACCGGCACCTCGATCACCTGGCCGGACACCTCGGGCACGATGGGCACCGAGACGAAGTAGGTCCGCGCCACTTCCGAGTAGGGGTGGTTGTAGTTCATCAGGAAGATCAGCGCGCCGATCAGCACGATGCCGCCCAGCACGGCGGTGGGCACGCTCCACTTGTTCAGCGGGATCTTGAAGATCTTGAAGATGGCAACGCAGAACGCCGTATAGGTAAGGATTAGCAACAGGTCCATGGCTCAATCCTCCTTCTCGTTCCGGGCAATCGACGTGCGCCCTTCGAGCTGTTCGATGCGCTGGCGCAGCTCCGCCAGTTCCTTTGCCAGGTCAGCGCCCTGGGCGGCGCTTGGTTTGCCGTGGTCGAAGCCCCAGCCACGGTCCTCGCGGTACAACATCGCCCAGATCCACAGGAAGGGCCAAAGCGCATGGAGGGTGAACAGGCTCACCCAGCCGGCGGCGTGGATGGCGTCCTGATGGGGATGGTTACGGTGTACGGCTATTTCGTAGGGAATGTCGTGGAGCACGATGATGCCGTAGAACAGCACGACCCCCACGAAGAAGAGAACGCCCAGCGCGAAGTAATCAAGCATGTTGTTATGTCCTTGGAGACGGCCCTCACAACATGGGAGCAGGCACGTCGACGAATCCGAAAACGGTATCGCCGCCGACCGCAAAGCGGCCGGCGGCAATCCCCCGTTTTCCAGATTAGTCGAAGTTCCTTCGCTTGCGGGTCAGGGCTGCACGGACTCCATCCGGCTATTTTGCGCAGCCTCGGTGGCCGAGCTTGCGACCGGCACATCGGCCGGGGCGATTGGGCGGGTCGCCTCTCCGCGCTCGCGCAGCAGGAAGTACGACAGCGCCGGGATCAGGATCAGCGCGCCGATCATGTTCCAGAGGAACATGAAGGTGAGCAGGATGCCCATGTCGGCCTGGAACTTGATGGGCGACCAGGCCCAACAGACCACGCCGGCGGCCAGGGTGATACCAACCAGCGCCACCACCCGGCCCGTGAAGGACACCGCCTGCTTGTAGGCGGCCGACAGTGGCATGCCCTGGCGCTGGTACTGCAGCTGCACGCTGAGCAGGTACAACGCGTAGTCCACGCCGATGCCGACGCCGAGGGCGATGACCGGCAGCGTGGCAACTTTCACGCCGATGCCCATCACCACCATCAACGCCTCACAGAGCACCGAGGTAAGCACCAGCGGCAGCAGCGCCACCAGGGTCGCGCGCCAGCTCCGGAAGGTGACCAGGCAGAACAACGTAACCGCCAGGTAGACGTAGAGCAGCATGGTCCGGTTGGCGTCGCGCACCACGATGTTGGTCGCCGCTTCGATACCTGCGCTGCCCGCCGCCAGCAGGAACTGGCGATCCTTGCTGCTGTTCTCGGCGGCAAAGCGCTCGGCGATGGCGACCACTTCATCCAGGGTCTGCGCCTTGTGGTCCTTGAGGAAGGCGATCACCGGCATCAGCGAGCAATCGGTGTTGAACAGCTCGGGCGTGTTCACCGACGCCTGTTGGGCGGCGTAGTTGAGCACATCCTGGTTGCGCTGCAGGCTGAGGAACTTCGGATTGCCCTCGTAGGTACCGGCAGTGATCTGGCGTACTGCGTTGGCCAGGGACGAGGTGGCCTGCACGTTCGGGTGCTGCTGCAACGCCCAGGCCAGGCGGTCGGCCTGGATCAGCGTATGGTAGTTCAGGCAGCCCTCGGCAGGCGTTTTCACCATCACTGCGAACAAATCGCTGGACAGCGCGTAGTGGCTGGTGATGTAGGCGTTGTCGCGGTTGTAGCGCGACTCCGGGCGCAGTTCCGGGGCGCCGGCGTCCAGGTCGCCAATCTGCAGCTGGTGGCTGACCATGAAGCCGCCTACGCCGAGGACGAAGGCCAGGCAAACGGTGGTCAGGGCCCAGCGCTTCTCGGTGAAGCGGTCGAGGAAGTCCCAGATATGGCCGAAGCCCTTGTGCGCAGCGGCATTGGTGTCGATGCGCAGGGCACGCTCGGCGGCTTTCTTGCCCACACCCACGTAGGACAGTGCCACCGGCATCATCAGCAAGGTGGTGAGAATCAGCACCGCAACACCGATGCTGGCGGTGATGGCCAGGTCCTGGATCACCGGGATGTCGATCAGCATCAGCACGGCAAAGCCCACGGCGTCGGCCAGCAGCGCGGTGACCCCGGCGAGGAACAGGCGGCGGAAGGTATAGCGCGCGGCCACCAGGCGGTGGGTGCCGAGGGCGATGTCCTGCATGATGCCGTTCATCTTCTGCGCCGCGTGGGACACGCCGATGGCGAAGATCAGGAACGGCACCAGGATGGAGTACGGGTCCAGCGCGTAGCCCAGCCAGGCGACGATCCCCAGTTGCCAGACTACCGCCAGCAGCGAGCAGACGATCACCAGCAGGCTGCTGCGCAGGCAGCGGGTGTACGCCAGGATGATGAAGAAGGTGGTGACCACGGCCAGGCCGAAGAAGGCCATGACGCGCATCAGGCCGTCGATCAGGTCGCCCACCAGCTTGGCGAAGCCGATCACGCGGACCTTGATCGGGCCCTGCCCTTCTTCACCCGAGGCCTGCGCCTTGCGGTCGCCTTGGTATTCGAAGTGCAGGCGCAGCTTTTCTTCCAGGTTGCGCGAGAACTGGTGGTAGTCCACGCCCTGGCTGCCAGCGGTGGCCTGGTCCAGCAACGGCACCACCAGCATGGTGGACTTGAAGTCATTGGCCACCAGGCTGCCGACGATGCCGGCGCGGGCAATGTTCTGCCGCAGTTGCTCGATGCTCGCGGGCGAGCCGTCATAGCCATCGGGCATGACCGGGCCACCCTGGAAGCCTTCCTCGGTCACTTCGGTCCAGCGCACGCCGGGCGCCCAGAGGGACTTCATCCAGGCGCGGTCGACGCCTGGGGTGAGGAACAGCTCGTCATGCACCTTTTTCAGCGCGTCGAGGTAGGCCGGGTCGAAGATGTCGCCCTGGGTGTTCTCCACCACGATTCGCACGCTATTGCCCAATCCGCGCAGGGCTTTGCGGTTTTCCAGGAAGTTCTGGATGTAGGGATGCCCCTGGGGAATCATCTTCTCGAAGCTGGGCTTGAGCTCCAGCCGCGTGAAGGCCATGTAGCCCAGCAGCACCGTCACCAGCAGGATGCCGAGCACGAACGGCAAACGGTGGTTGAACACCAGGCGCTCCAGCAGGTTGCCGCTGCGCGCATCGAAGTCTTTCAGATCCCGGATAACCGGCATCGCCTCTTGTTTCATGCCACCCATGTGGGTATGCCTCGCTCTTATTCTTGTTTTCCAGAAACCACGGGGCGCTGGCTGATGCCACGCGCACCCACCAGCAGCAGGCCGTTGTCACGCGACGCCAGGGCGCCGTAGACAGGCACCGGCTGGCCGATGTCCAGAGGCTGGAAGCTGGCGCCCTGATCACGGCTGGCCAGGGCCTGGCCGGTCTGGCCGAACAGGTAGAGGTTGCCTTTGCCGTCACGCGTGGACGCGGTGATGCTGCTGCTCAGCCCGGTCTTCACCACCGTCCAGCTGGCGCCGCCATCGGTACTGCGATAGGCATGGCCACGCAAGCCGTAAGCCAGCACTGCACCGGGCTGGGCGCTGATACCGAAGAAGCTGCCCTGATAGGGCGATTCCAGGGCCTGAAAGCGTTCCCCATTGTCGTCGAGGCGCAGCAGCAGGCCTTGCTCTCCGGCGATGTAGAGATGCTCACCGTCGCCGGAGATGGCATTGAGGTGGTAGCCGGACGGGTTGTCGGTGCGGTCGGTCCAGGGCTCCCAGCTCTGCCCGCCATCGCGGGTGCGGAAGATCAGATTGAAGGCACCGACGACGAAACCATTGCGTTCATCGCTGAACCAGAGGTCGAGGAAGGGTTTGTCCGCGCCTTCGGTCTCGATCCGCTTGCTCTCTTCCAGCCATTGCCCGGCGTCGGGCCGGGCACTGTAATGGTCCTGCATGAGCCGGCCGAGCTGGCGGCCATCGAGTTGCTTTTGCCAGCTGGCACCGCCATCGCCGCTGTGCAGCACGACGCCGTCATGGCCTACGGCCCAGCCTTGTTTCTCCGTGGGGAACTGCACGGCAGTCAGGTCGGAGCTGACCGGCACGCTGGCCTGGGTCCAGCTCTGGCCCTCGTCATCGGAGTAAAGAATGTGGCCGCGCTGGCCTACCGCCACGAGGCGCTGGCCAGCCTGTGCCAGATCGAGCAAGGGGCTGCGTAGCGCCAGTTCGCTGCGCTGCGCCGGCAGTTCGAGCACATCCACCAGGGGCGCGGCACCACAGCTGCCGGCCACCAGGGCAAGGCCCAGGGCAATCGGTTTGAAAGAAAACATCGGGACGTCCTCTAAAAAAAAGGGGTTGTCGCTCCCCCACACTCAAAGGGAGCGACAACCAGCCTGGCTTAGCGAATGCCGGCGCCAGCCAGGGACTCGGCTGCCCACTGAGCCTTGGTCAGCGGGTCGATGTAACGGATGCCGCCGTACGGGCCGACGATGCCATTGATGTTGTAGGAGTTACCCACCAAGTCGTAGATCACGAACGGTGTGGTATCCGGTACTTGCTTGTCGTAGCTCTGGCTGAGGAAGGCGAAGGAGCCACGGTAGATCTGCCCACGGGCGTCGTACTGGTCGGAAGCCAGGGCGACCCAGCTGTCCTCATCCAGGTAGAAGCGGCGCTTGGCGTAGATGTGGCGGGCGCCGTCCTTCAACGTGCCTTCCACGACCCAGACGCGGTGTTTTTCCCAGCGCACGTAGTCGGGCGACAGGTGATTCGGGGTGGTCAGGGCCTTCGGGTCCTGGGCGTAGGTCAGCTTGTAGGTGTTGTAGGGAACGATCAGTTCCTGCTTGCCCACCAGCTTCCAGTCGTAGCGGTCCAGTGCACCGTTGAAGACGAATACGTCGTCATAGGTGCCGGCACCAGCGGTACCCGGGTTCGGGGTGTCGTAGGCCAGGCTCGGCGCCAGCTTCACACGGCGCTGGCCGGGCAGGTACTGCCAGGCGCGGCGTGGCTGCTCAACGGCGTTGGCGGCGTCTTTCAGCATGATCGCCTCGCCGGCACGGCGCGCAGGGCCCGAGTAGTACAGCTTCATCTGGTAATACACGTCGGTATTGGCGATGGGCTTGTTCAGATCCTGGTAGATCGGGTAGTTGATGAACGCCTGGCCGGTGGTGGCCAGGGTGGCTACGCCGGCTGCGTCAACGTTCCAGGAGTCGTACTTGGAGTTGATGGTCACGCCCTGGTAGCGCAGCAAGTGGTTCCACATGGCTTCTGCGCCCGACTGCGGGATCGGGAACGGTACGCCCGGCAGCACGTTTTCAAGGGCCAGTCCGCCATTGCCGGTCTTGGCGCCAGTGGCGTTCTTCACTGCGTTGTCCAGCACCGCCTGGGGCATGGCCACGGTACGGTGGGTCGGGTAGACATCCACGCGGAAGCCCGGGTAGCGCTTGGCCAGTTCCACCGTAGTGGCGCTGAGCTGGTTCTTGTACTGATCGACGTTCTTGCCATCGATTACCAGCAACGGCTTTTCGCTGGCGAAGGGATCCGGGCGCATGCTGTCGCCCGACTTGAAGCCGGCCGGCGGGGTGGTCAGGCCGCCGTCGTAGGCCGGGATCGAGCCATCGGCGCTGGCGGCCTTTTCGGCGCCGACCAGGGTCAGGTTGTTGCCCAGCTTGGCCGCCTCATCAGGCGATACAGCGGCAAGGGCAGAGCTAGCGAAGGCCACCGCGAGGGAAGCCGCCATCAGAGTTTTCACGAATTGCATCTCGTTGTTCTCCTGCTCGGGTGTCGAGCGGTGCGGAATGTCAGAAGGTGGTCTTCAAGGTCAGGTAAACCGCGCCACGGTCTTCCGTGGTAGCTCCGCCGCCGGAGAAGGAGGAATAGCCTCCGGCGTAGCAGGTGTAGCGCTGCGTGGCATCCAATGCGTTAGGAGTCGAGCCGTCGGTGGCACCGTTGGTGCACTTCTTGGCATCGCCGAAAGAGTCCACGTACTTCAGGTCGACGAAGTACTGGTTGTAGATGGCCGCGCCGATACCCACGGCGTAGTTGCCGGTGTCTTCGGCACCGCCGCCCTGGACCGGCGAAACGCCGTCCAGGCCAACGTTCACCGACATCGGTGCGGACAGGTCCACGCCTGGGAACACCTGGTACCAGGTGGGCGTGAAGTTCACCGCGACGCCCCAGTTGTCGCGAGTCGGTTTGTCGATGCCACGGTAGGTCGACTTGCCCTTGTAGAGCGCCTCGTTGTGGCTATCGAGTTCCAGCAGGTTGCTGTAGTACAGCTCGCCCAGCAGGCTGGCCGCGTCGAACAGCGGTGTGTCGCCGATGGTCATCAGACCGTTCAAGGTCCAGTGCAAAGTGTCGCCGGTGGCGCTCATGCTGTCGCCGCTGCTCGGCAGTTCGGTGACCACGCCGGAGCCCGGAATGCGCGCTGGCAGCAGGCCGAGGCCCGCGGCGAGGCCGCCAGGACCGGAGGCACTGACAATGGCCGGGATGCTCGCCAACGGCATGTTGTGGCGAATGTTCAGGTCGCTGGCGACGCTGATGCCGCCGAACTCCTTGGACAGGCTCAGGCCGAAGATGTCGATGTCGTCGCCGTAGGCGAGCTTGTAGTTGGTGGTGCGGATGGAGTTCTGCACGTTGGCGATGGGACCCGCCGCACCGCGTGCGGTCAGACCGGTGCCATCCAGCACAGCCTGCGGAAGAATCTCAGCAGTCTGGCGGTAGTAAGCGCCGAGGGTGCCGTCGAGCCATTCCGGCGACCATTTCAGCATCAGGCCCCAGTCACCACGCTTGTCCGGGGTGATGTCGTGGCCACGACGGATGTTGGTCAGGGTGCCGTTCGGCCCGGCCAGGCCCGGACCACCGGTGTGGCCAAGGAGGAAGGACTGGGCGCCCTCGCCCACCACGTCGGAACTGCCGTAGTAGGTGCCGGCCTCAGGCAGACGTGCGGCGTCCCAGTCGAGGAAGTACTGCGCGGCAACGGTCAGTTCGGGGTTGATGGTGAAGGACGCCGAAACCTGGTTGCGCGGAACGAACAGCTCCTTCGCCTCGGTGCCCGGGGCGGCGGCCAGCTTGGCGAGGTCCAGGCCAGACTGGCCGTAGCTGATGGCATGCACCGGGTTGAGGATGGTTTCGCCCCAGTACACGTTATGCTGGCCGGCCTTGATGCTGAACATCGACTCGTCGCCGACTTCGGTGCTGTAGAACAGGAAGGCGTCGAGGATTTCGCCGGACGGGCCGCTGTAGTAGCGCTGGGCATAGTTGGACAGGTGCGGGCTGCCCAGCACGGCATTGTTGGTGCCAGGCTGGCCGGCAATGCGCGAGAACGCCTCGTTGCCGTTGACGAAGGGGTTCGAGTTGGAACCAGTGTTGTCGTAGGCCTTGTCGTACCAGCTCGCGGCACTGACGCGGAAGCCCTTGTTACCACCGTGGATCACATCCAGTTCAGTCAGCAGGTCCACACGGTTGGTGATGTTGGTGCCGGAACGACGGAAGTTGTAGTCGCCGTCGTTGTTGTTCGGCGTAGCCAGCATGCGCTTGTCCGCGCTCTCGGTGCGCACGCCGTAGTTGTACTTCACGGTGTTGTCGAAGCGTATCGACCAGTCCGGGTTACCGGTGTCGACTTCGAAGGCCTGCACCATGCCCGGCGCGCCCACCCCGGCGGCAATGGCCGAGGCGAGCAGACACTTGCGCAAGTTGAGGTTGTGATTGTTCTTGTACTTCATGCGTTGGCTCCGCTTCTTGTTGTAATCGCTACCGCAACCTTTCCGTGCTCCCTGCTTCGTTGGCGCGCAGTCGGTTGCATCGCCGCGCGCTTCATTCGCCAGTCTCCCCGGCCGAAATCGATCTGGTTGTGCTTCAGCGATCCAGCAGCTGGATCAGCTCATGGGCAAAAGGCCATTCGCCGTAACCCGATGCCGGGTTGAGGTGTCCGACCTTGCCCAGCTCGACCAGGCTGCTGTCCCAGTCATCGGCCAGGCGGCGAACCGCGTCCAGGCTGGCCAAGTGATCGTCGTCACTGGCGCAGACCAGGCTCGGGAACGGCAGCGGCTGTCGCGGCAGTGGCGTCCAACCATTGGCCTGCAGGGATTCGGGGCTCGGGTAGTTCGCTGGCCAGGTCGCATCCAGGTCCGGTGGGGTCGCCAGCAGCGCCCCCTTGATCGGCCGGCTGTACCGGGCCGCCCAGTGCGCCACCATGAGTACACCGGCGCTGTGGGCCACCAGGATTACCGGCCCGTTGATTTGCTCCAGCTCGCGCTGGATGGCCTCCACTCGGGCCGGCAGGCTCAGTTTGTCCCGCTCCAGTGGCGGTACGCTGCGCACCTTGGGCAGTTGCTCGGCCAGCAGGGTTTGCCAGTGCTCCGGCACATGCTCCCGAAGACCCGGGACGATGAGGATGGTTGCGTTGTTGTTGTCGATCACGGCATTACCCTTTTGCGTTCGATGGGATCGCCATCGCGGCGGAAGGAACTTCGTGATGCAAACAGTAGAGACGCAGGGGGGTGACCGCTTTTCATAGAACGTCAGGCGCTTCGCATTTCATGACAGGGCCTTTCCACCCCGCCCCGTTTCCTCCCCGGCGGCTGTGCCCGCCGTCCGTGGCCCGCGCCGATTTCCAGGCTTTGGCTTTACTTGCATCAGCCCTGAACGAAGAAAAGAACCGGCGTTGTCATCAAAGACAAATTGGAAGACCATCCAATGCAACGAGCTCACTTCGCTTTAAACGACAATAACGACCGGAGCCTGGAGCACCAGCGCCTCACCGGCACAACAGCAGCGTGGCGATCGACATGACCCCAATGGTTCGCGCAGCGGCCCTGACCAACTACATCGAAGTGGCCCAGCACCTCGGCCTGAACCCGCAGCAGATGCTGCGCGAGGTCGGTCTCAGCCAGGCGTTGGTGGAAAACCCCGAGCAACGCATTCCCACGTCAGCCGCGGCTACCCTGCTGGAAGACTCGGCCCGCGCCAGCGGCTGCCTCACCTTCGGCCTGCGTATGGCCGAATCCCGCCAGTTGTCCGATTTCGGCGTTATCAGTCTGCTGCTATCACACCAGCCAACCCTGCGCGATGCGCTGGAAACCATCGTGCAGTACCGCCACCTGCTCAACGAATCCCTGGCGCTGTTCGTGGACGAGGTCGGCAAGACCGTGGTCCTGCGCGAGGAAATCATCACGGATCCTCCGGTGCCCATTCGCCAGGGCATGGAACTGGCGATCGGGGTCCTGTTTCGCATGTGCAGCGCCCTGCTCGGCTCGGGGTGGCGCCCGCTTTCGGTGAGTTTCAGCCACGACGCACCGCCGGACCTGCAACTGCATCGGCGCGTCTTCGGGTGCAAAGTGGAGTTCGGCAGCGAATTCAACGGCATCGTTTGCCAGGCCTCAGACCTGGACAAAGCCAACCCCCTGGCCGACCCGGCCATGGCCCGGCATGCCCTCCGCCTGGTGGAGACGCTACCCGGCGCGGCCCAACAGTCGACGCTGAACGATGTGCGCAAGGCCATCTACCTGCTGCTGCCGATGGGGCGCGCCACCATCGAACAAATCGCCCAGTCCATGGGGTTGAACGTGCGGACCCTGCAGCGCCGGCTCGAAGACAGCCAAGTGACCTTCTCTGACCTGATCAACGAAGTGCGACGCGACCTGGTCCTGCGCTACATGGAAAACCCGCGCTACTCCCTCGGTCGTATCGCCGACCTGCTGGGCTACTCGGTGCCCAGCTCCTTCACCCGCTGGTTCACCACCCAGTTCGGCAGCTCGCCGGCGGCGTGGCGGCGCGAGCACCAGGTCAAGGCAGAAGAGTGAGAGCCGCAGCCAGCGTCGGGTGACAAAGGACAGCGACGTAGGATGGGTAGAGGTACGAAACCCATCAATCTGGCGATGGGTTTCGCTGCGCTCTTCCTATCCTACGAACGGCCTTTCGGCCCGTTTCGCCTCTGCATTCGGACCCACAAAAAAACGCAAAAAAAAACCGCGCTACGAAGCCCGTCCCACAAAGCTTCGGCGCGGTGAAAGCCCGCTGTGGCAGGCGTCGATGACCCCCTCACGGGAGCAGGAGTAACGCTTTAGAAACCCCAGTGCAGCATGGCCAGTACCAGGACGGCGAGGAACGCGGTTTCCCCCACCATCAGCAGGATGGGCTTGATACCCACCGAGGCCAGATCCTTGAGCTGGGTCTTCATGCCCAGGGCGCTGATGGCGATCACCAGGCACCAGCGCGACAATTCGTTGCCAGCATCCTGAACCACCGGCGGAATCACGCCTGTGCTGTTGATTGCGGCGAGGATCACGAAGCCCACCGCAAACCAGGGCAGCAGCGGCGGACGCTTGCTGCCCGGCTCGGCGCCGCGCATGCGAGTGATCATCGCGGCGCAGAGGATCACCGGCAGCAGCATGGCGACGCGCATCAGCTTGACCACGGTGGCGCTGTCGCCCGTCTCGTGACCCATGCTGTAGCCCGCGCCCACGACCTGGGCGACGTCATGAATGGTGCCGCCAATGAAGAGCCCGGCATGCAACGGAGAGAGCCCCAGGGCCTCGGCGATCATCGGGTAGAGAATCATCGCCAGGGTGGACAGCGCCGACACACCGATCACGGTGAACAGCGTGGCGCGCTCTTTCTGCGGATGAGCCGGCAGGGACGCCGCCAGGGCCAGGGCCGCCGAGGCGCCGCAGATGGCCGTGGCACCGCCGGTAAGCAGGCCGAACAGGCTGTTGAAACCCAATAGACGCGCCACTGCGACTGACACAAGGATGGTAACCACCACCAGTGCCACCACCATGGCGACTGGCTGCCAGCCGAGGGACGCGATCTGTTCCAGTGTGATGCGGATACCCAGCAGCGCCACGCCAACGCGCAGCACTTCGCGGGCGGTGAACTCGATGCCGGGCTTGCACACGCCATCGGCCGCGAGGAAGTTCACCGAAAGCCCCAGCAACAGGGCGAACAGCATCACCGGGGCACCGTAGTGCTCGGAAAGGAATGTGGCCGCTGCGGCGACCATGGCGCTGACGATTACGCCGGGCATCAGTACCCGGGTGCGCGATCCCAGCGCAGTTATTGCAGTTGCAGACATGCGTGTGCTTCCTGCGGCCGGGGCCGCGACAGATCGATAAAACAACGGCCCTGCTGCAGCTCTACCGCGTAGGTGGCGACACCAAAGCCTTTAACACCAGCCACGCAACCGGTGGCGAGATCGAAGCGTAGGCCGTGGGCCGGGCAATGCAGCAGACGCCCGTCCAGGCGACCACCGAACAACGAGGCGCCGTTGTGCGGACAGCCTTCGTCGATGGCGTAGAGCTCGCCGTTCTGGTTGAACAGCACCAGCGATTTTTCTTCATGGCGGAACAGGCTGCGCCCGCCTACCGGCGGCACCTGCGCTGCCGGAACTTCCACCAACCGGGTCATGGCGCGCAGACCTCCGCCACGGAGCGCAGCTCCAGGGCGCGTTGCAATTGGGCCAGCATCAGCCACGGCGGCTGGGCGCCGGCCAGCGACAGGCGCTGGTCGATCGCAAAGGACGGCACCGCCTGGGTAGCCGGGACGGCCTCGCTACCGACATAGGGGCGTCCGTCGTCGAACAGGGCGGCTTCCAGGCGGCGCGGGTCGAAACCACACTGCCTGGCCACGTTCAGCAGTAATTCGCTGTTACCCAGGTCCTCGCCGGACTGGAAGTAACCGGCGAACAGGCGTTCCAGCAGGGTATCCACCTGCCGTTCGCTGCCCTGCTCCATGGCCAGCGCCAACAGGCGGTGGGCATTGGCGGTGTTGGGCATGGTCGTGATGCGGCGCAGGTCCATGTCCACATCAGCGTGGTACGCAGCGTCCTGCACCTGCTCCTGGCGCGCCCGCACCGCCGCCTCGCTACCGAGCCGCTGCACGTAGAACTCCATGAAGGGCACGCCCTGTGCCGGCAGGTCGGGCAGCAACTGCACACCCCGCCAGCGGATATCGACGGGAACCTCGGGCCGGCTCTTGGCCAGGGTGCCCAGGGCCCGCTCCAGGTTGCGTTTGCCGATCAGGCACCAGGGACAGATGAAGTCGAAGGTCATCTCGACCAACAGCGGTCTCATGGGCGCTCCTCGCTGGCCATCATAGGCGCCAGCTTTTGAATGTCCCGGTGGTAGTGACGCTTGCCGTACCAGAACACCAGGGCCGCGGCGACACTGATCAGCGGAACGAACTGGAAGGCGCGGTCGAGGCCGACACTGTCAGCCAGTACACCGGTGATATACGGCCCAGGCGCCAGGCCCAACAGGTTGTTGGCCAGGGTCAGGGTGGCGAAGGCCGTACCGTGGATCGAATAGTGAGTGAGGTTGGCAACCATCGCGCCGGCCGGGCCCGATGTACCGGTCGCCACCAGCATGGCCAGGCCAATGATCACCAGTTGCGGCAAGCCGGGCGCCATGCCGAAGGCCACGGACAGCAGCACACAACTGATCAGGCAGTAAGCGATGGCCAGGGCGATCTTGCGGTCCGGGGCGTTGCGGCACAGGCGATCACTGAGGATGCCGCAGACGATCATGCCAGCGCCGCCAGTGAGCACGATGATGGCCGAGACCACGCCAGCCTGGTCGGTACCCATGTGGTAGTAGCGATTGAGGTAGCTGGGGAACCACACCATCACTGCCGCGCCGACGAACAGCTGCAGGCCGCTGCCGATGTAGGCGCAAATCACCGAGCGGCTGGCGAACAGGGTTTTCAGCGGACGGCGGCAAGGGAACTCGTCCGTCGCGCTCGGCGCCGGCAGTGGGTTGCCGATGCGCGACTGCTTGACCACCAGCGGATAGATCATTGCAAGCACCAGTCCGAAGATCGCCATGCCGGCGAACGACCAGCGCCAGCCCAGCTGTTGCGCCAGCACGCCACCCAGGGCCATGCCCAGTACCGAGCCGAACATGCCACCGGCCATGAAGGCGCCGGTGATGGTGGCGCGCATCTCGCGGGGGAATACCGACAGCACCACTGCGATGCCTACGCTGCCATAGGCTGCCTCGCCCACGCCCACCAGGAAGCGGGCAATGAACATGTGCTCGTAGTTTTTCGCCAGGCCGCAGCCCAGGGTTGCCAGGCTCCAGAGCATGGCCATCAGCACCAGGCTCTTCACCCGGCCCCAGCGGTCCGCCAGAAGGGACAACGGGAAAGTCAGCAGCCCCACCATCAGGGCAACGATGCCGCTGAGCAGGCCAAGCTGGGAGTCGGTGAGCGTCCATTCGGATTTGAGCAGCGGGAATACCGCGTTGAGCACCTGCCGCGACATGTAGTCGGAGATCAGCAGGCCGAACGTCAGGGCGAAGACTACCCAGGCGTAGGTGCGGGGGACGTTCACGGCCGATTGGTCGAAATCGGCGGTGGCAGCGGAATGAAAGGCCATCGCGGTTACCTTGAATCTGTGCGTGTAGTTGTTTTTGTCACGCTAGCTGGCGGGAGCGCGGTTGGCGCCCCGCCGGGGCCGACCTTGTGGGCCGGCCGTTCTGGCTACGCTGGTCAGGCACGCATGGGAACGTGTTTCTGGCCCGGCTGGCGGTTTGGTGCCATGCCGTTCATGCGCAGGGTTTCTTCCACGTCCTTGTACTCCACGCCGATCTTGTAGATCTCGCGCGCTTCCTTGCCGCTGGCGATTTCGCGACCCAGCTCGTGGGCGATGCGCACGGTCTGCTGAATCTGCTGCACCGAGGTGAAGCGCTTGCCGTGCTGGTCGATGATGGTGTCCTCGATGCCCACACGCGGGTGCAGGCCCATGGCCAGGGCCATGGTGTTGAACGGCAGCACATTCTTCAGCAGCGATTCGGCGGTGAGGGTGCCGCCATTCGGGGCGCGGTGGATGAAGTTGAAGAAGTTGAACGGGTTAGGGCCGTCGAAGCCGCCGCCGATACCGATCCAGGTCAGGTTCAGCGGGCCCTTGTAGACGCCCTTGCGCACCAGGCGCTCGAGGGTTTCCAGGGCATGCATGCCGGTGAGCTGGAAGTGCGGCTGGATGCCATTGGCCATCAGGCGCTTGAGGTGCTCCTCGACCCAGGCCGGGCCGGCCGGCACGGTCATCTCACTGTAGGCGGCCTGGTAGACCGGGTTCTCCAGGGAGGTGCCCTTCAGGTACTCCGGATAGAGCAGCTCCATGATGTTCATCTGGGTGGTGTTGATGGCCACGGTGACCTGGTCGGGCTTCGGGGTCAGCTCGGCCAGCATGTGGCGGGTATCGTCGGACAGCCACTTGGCCGCCTCGCCTTCACCCTCGGGGGCGAAGGAAATGGAGCCGCCCACCTGGATGATCATGTCCGGCACGGCTTCGCGCACGCCGGCAATCAGCTCGTTGAACTTCGACAGGCGCTTGGAGCCTGTGCCATCCAGCTCGCGTACGTGCAGGTGCAGCACGGTGGCGCCAGCTTCATAGCAGTCCACGGCCTTCTGGACCTGTTCCTCCATGGTCACCGGGATGTCTTCCGGGAAATCCGCTGGCATCCACTCGGGGCCATAGGGCGCCACGGTGATGACCACCTTTTCCATATTTTCCGGGTGCAGGGAATCGTCGAAGAATTGCATGGGAATGTCCTCGGTATGTTTTTGTTCGGTAGTCCCGGCCGGGTGATGTCCGACCGGGCGAATCGGTGGTCAGTAAGGCGTGTCGCCGATGATCCCGGCGCGCTCCATCTTGCGCACGCAGGGCGGGTAATCCATCACGGCGTAATGCTGGGTGGAGCGGTTGTCCCAGATGGCCACGCTGTTCTTCTTCCAGCGCCAGCGCACCTGGTACTCCGGGATGTAGGCCTGGCTGACCAGATAGCGCAGCAGGTCGCTGCCGCCCATGCTGTAGTCCTGGCCGTAACGGACATGTTCCGGCGTATGGAAGTTGGTGAAGTGCGTGGCGAAGGCGTTGACGAACAGCACCTTCTCGCCGGTTTCCGGATGGGTACGCACTACCGGGTGCTCGGCGTCCGGGAACTGTGCCTTGAGTGCCAGGCGCTTCTCGATGGGCATGGCTGCCCCAAAGCTGGCCTCGATGCTGTGGCGGGCGCGCAAGCCCTCGATACGCTGTTTCACATCTTCGGGGAGCTTCTCGTAGGCCAGGGCCATGTTCGCCCACATGGTATCGCCGCCCACCGGCGGGCACTCCACGCAGCGCAGCACGCAGCCCATGGGCGGTGCGTCACGCCAGGTGGCGTCGGTGTGCCAGGCATTCTCGTAGCGGTCGTTGGGCTGGTCGGGATTCTTGTAGATGCGTACCAGGCCGGGATGCTCCGGGTCACTGCCCGCCACCGGATGGTCTTCCAGCTCGCCGAAGCGACGGGCGAAGGCCACATGCTCGGCGCGGCTGATGTCCTGATCACGCAGGAACAGCACTTTGTGCCGGAGCAGCAACGCCTTGATCTCGGCGAACAGGCCGTCGTCGCGGGACGCATCGCCCAGGTTCACACCGCTGATCTCGGCACCGATGGCGCAGGTGAGTTGCTCGACTTTCATGGTCAGCGGCCTCAGATGACGAAAATGGACGAACCGGTGGTCTTGCGCGACTCCAGGTCCCGATGGGCCTGGACCGCATCTTCCAACGCGTAATGCTGGTTGATGTCGATGTTGATGCGGCCGCTGCCGACGTGGTCGAACAGCTCGCCCACCAGATCGGCCTTCTCGACCGGATCGGCGATATAGTCCGCCAGGGCCGGCCGGGTAATGAACAGCGAGCCCTTCATGGCCAGCAGCACCGGGTCGAAGGCCGGAATCGGGCCGGAGGCGGTGCCGACGCAGACCAGCAGGCCACGACGCTTGAGCGAATCCAGCGAGGCGTTGAAAGTGTTCTTGCCCACGCTGTCGAAGACCACATCGACACCGCGTCCGCCAGTCAGCTCACGAACGCGCTTGGCGATGTCTTCGTCGCTGTAGTTGATCACGTGGTCGCAGCCGTGGGCCCGGGCGACTTCCGCCTTGGCTTCGGTGGATACGGTACCGATCACGGTCAGGCCGAGCAGCTTGGCCCATTGCGAAACGATCAGACCCACCCCACCAGCGGCAGCATGCAGGAGGATGCTGTCGCCTTCCTTGAAGTCGTGGATGCGACGCATCAGGTAGGCCGACGTGAGGCCGCGCATGGTCATCGCGGCGGCCGTCTCGAAGGCGATGGTTTCGGGCAGCTTGATCAGCGGCGCTGCCGACACCAGGCGCTCGGTGCTATAGGCCCCAAGGGTGTTGAGGAAGCCGGTGTAGGTCACGCGGTCACCCAGGGCGACGTTGCTCACGCCCTCGCCCACCGCCACCACTACGCCGGCGGCTTCCACGCCGATGCCGTTGGGCAGCGGAATGGGATAGGTGCCATTGCGGAAATACGTGTCGGCGTAGTTCAACCCTACGGCAACGTGACGGATTCGGACTTCACCGGGGCCCGGGTCAGCGACCTCGACCTCTTCGTAGCGAAGTACTTCCGGACCCCCGGTCTCATAGAAACGAACGGCTTTGGCCATGCCTTTTCTCCAATCATGATTCTTGTAGTCGGGTCACGGACCCATGGATTGGACTCTAGGCATCCCCCCTATTGGCTGCTTCTCATAGGGCGTCAGGCGCTTCGCATTTCATGACAGGCCTGGCAGGCCGACGAGGAAGCCGCGAGGCCCACGGCGGGTTACTCGGCAGGAATCACTCGTGGCAGCGGCTGGAACTGGATGGGCTGGGTCCTGGTCTGCGTCAGGCTGTTTTCCACCTGCCCGGACAGGTGGATCACCCCGGCCATCACGCCTACTTCCGGGTTGCGCATCAGTTCCAGCCACTCCTCGTCGAAGGCTTGGTTGAGGCTCTTGCGCAAGGTCGCTTCACGGTCAGTCCGCCCTTCTTCATTGAGCATCGCGCTGATGCCGGTGAAGCCGAGGGACAACACCGGGCCAGCCACGCGCCCCATGAAGCTGGTAACGACACTGGCGGCACCGCTGGTCGCCAGTTCCGATTCCAGTTGCTGGCTGGTGTCCCGGGTGATGCGCGACAGGCCGTCATCGGTGGCCCAGGCCCCGGCGCCACCCGGCGCATTGCGGATCCGCTCCATGAGCGAGGAATAAGCGGGCAGTTCCTCCAGCGGGTCGGCCTTCAGCACCTGGTAGAGGGATGCGCTATGGCCCGGTGGCGGCAACTCGATGGCTGGGATCTTCTGCAAATGCTGGGCGAACTGATCGCCGGGCACACCGAAACGCTGGGGAATAACCTGCAGACGCTCATCGAGCTGCTGGATGTAGGTGCGCGTGGCCTGCTCCATGATGTCGTCCGGATCGAGCTCCCGGGAAACCGGTTCCAGCACCTGCTCGTCATATTCCTCCTGCAGGTAGACGGCCAGCCGGTTCACCGTTTCCTCACGCTTGCCGTCAGAACTCAGGCGATACCAGCCCACCTTCATGCTCAGCCACTTGCGGGTCCAGAAACTGGAGAACCAGGGGAGGAATTCGCTATCGGTTTGCCGGTAGACCAGATCCATCCAGCGTTCCATGGATGCCTGGGCATAACGACGAGCCTGGTTGGTGGCCGCCAGGGAAGCGGCGACGATGTCCCTGTCCACCCGGCTCCAGGTGGCCTGGGATACCACCACGGGAGGTGGTTCGGGTTTCGACGCGCACCCGCTGACCGTCAGCGCTAGGATGACAATCAGCATCGAAAGCAGCGTACCCGGCGTTCCGAGGAGCCTGCCGGGCACCTGCTCCACTCGGATTCCAAGGCAAACTTGCGCAGTGCTCATGAGGGTTCGCCCACCCGTGTGCCTTTAGGCCCAGGTTCGTTGAGTATAGGTACCCCGTCTCTACCCCATCCCGTTGTCGGACACGCTGCACCACGGAGCAAAAACGCCGCCGCGCGGTCTTAATCGTCGCCAGGTCGAGCATCGCGATGAGTGCGTGGGCACTGGCCAACTCCAGTCGTATCGGAATCGAGGTAAAGCAATGAAAACAGGCCCGTTCGTGGGTGTGTTTGTTCTGGTCGCAGCCCTTGCCGGCACTGTGCAAAGTGCCCAGGCGGATCACAGATGGGACAGGGACGACGGCAGGGTCGAGCAGTATCGCGACGGCCCCTGCCGGGTAAAGGAAATCACCGACCGCGGTTATTTCAGGAAAGTCATCCGTTGCCCGAACGGTCGTGGAAAGACTTGGCGACGCGGCGACTGGCACCGCGACTACCGAGACGGCGCCTGCCGGGTTCGCATCAGTGCCTCCCGCGAAGTATTCGACAAGGAAAGGGTCTGTCGCGGGCGAAACCATTACGACGACTGATCGCTCCGGGGCCGGCCAATCGCGCCGGTCCCATTTCCGCCTCAGATCACGAACAACTCCACGAATTGCTCCACCGGCATCGCCTCAAGCGCGGCCTGGTCCTTGCACTGGGCGAGGACCCCGGCGCAACGCTGAGGCGCGAAGCGGGTCGCCAGGCTGACCTTGAACTTCTCCTCCAGCAAGGGCATCCCTTCGCTGCGCCGCCGGCGGTGGCCGATGGGGTACTCGACCTCTACCTTCTCGGTGCTGCGGCCATCCTTGTAGAACACCTGCACGGCATTGGCGATGGAGCGCTTGTCGGGTTCCAGATACTCGCGGCTGTAGCGCGGGTCCTCGATCACCTCCATGCGTTCGCGCAGGCGGTCGATTATCGGGTGGGCTTGATGGAATCCGTCTTCATAGTGCTCGGCGGTCAGGTCGCCGAAGGCCAGGGCGACCGCTGTCATGTATTGCAGGCAGTGATCGCGGTCGGCGGCATTGGCCAGGGCACCCTCCTTGGCGATGATGCGGATGGCCGACTCCTGGGTGTTGATGACGATACGATCGATTTCGGTGACGCGGTTGCGTACCAGCGGATGCAGGCGCACCGCTGCTTCGCAGGCCGTCTGTCCATGGAACTCCGCCGGGTAGCTGACCTTGAACAGGATGTTTTCCATCACATAGCTGCCGAAGGGCTGGGGCAGGCTGAAACGGTGCTGTGCCGAAGGTTTGGTCGCCAGGTCCTTGTTGGTGTGGCTGAAGGACACGTCGTAGAAGCCCCATTGCGGCGCCCCCAGCACACCGGGAACGCCCATCTCGCCGCGCAGGGCGATATCCGCCAGGCGTACGCCCCGGCTGGTGGCATCCCCAGCCGCCCAGGACTTGCGCGATCCGGCGTTTGGCGAATGGCGGTAGGTGCGCAGGGCCTGGCCATCTACCAGAGCGTGGGAAATGGCCGAAAGCAGTTGCTCACGGGTCGCCCCCATCAGCCAGGCGCACACTGCGGTGGAGGCGAGTTTGACCAGCACCACATGGTCCAGGCCGACGCGATTGAAGGAATTCTCCAGGGCCATGACGCCCTGTATCTCATGGGCCTTGACCATCGCTTCAAGCACGAGACGCATGCTCAGCGGCGGCTCGCCACGCGCCACGCGCCGCTGGGACAGGTGGTCGGCAACGGCGAGGATGCCGCCGAGGTTATCCGAGGGATGTGCCCACTCCGCCGCCAGCCAGGTGTCGTTGAAGTCCAGCCAGCGGATCATGGCGCCGAGGTCCCAGGCGGCCTTGACCGGGTCCAACCGGTAGGAGGTGCCCGGCACCCGTGATCCCTGGGGCACCTGGGTGCCCTCCACCAGCGGGCCGAGCAGTTTGGTGCACTCGGGGAAGCGCAAGGCCAGCAGCGCACAGCCAAGGCTGTCCATCAGGCAGTTGCGCGCGGTGTCCAGCGCCTCCGCCGATTCCACACGGTAATCCAGCACATAGTCCGCGATGTCCTGGATCACCTGGTCGTAGGGCGGTCGCTGGTTCAAGTCGACGTTGCTGCTCATGGCCCAGCCTCCCGCTTGCCAAGTGGTCTGGACCTAGATTCCACCATCGCGCCATTCACCGATACCCGAGGCGACCGACGGCCAGCGCATCACTCGCCGTTGTGCTGGGCTTAGGGGATGGCGCAAACCGGAGAGACTCGCGATGAGCAGCGATCCCAATGTCCGCACACCCGCCCCCAGGCCACAGGGGCCCAGCCAGCCACCGGAACAGGTACCGGCAGCAGACGTCAAACGCATCAGCGACAAGGCACCCTGCAAGGACAAGAAGCCGGATGATTGGGAGTGAAAGCTCGAGGCGCCCCTGATGGGTTTCGCTTCGCTCTACCGCATCCTACGACGGCCGACTCCGGTGGACCGGGCTTCACCGGTCCACCGGGCGTGACGAGGCCTCAGAACCCCACGCTGGCCTGCACGTACCAGGTACGCGGCTGGCCGACGTAGATGCCTGCGTTGTTGTCGCTGGAGCGGGTGAAATACTGCTTGTCGAAGATGTTCTTCACCCCTACCCCCAGTTTCAGGTTGGACAGTTGCTCACCGAAGTCATAGGCGCCGCGCAGGTTCCAGGTCACGTAGCCGGGAATGTCACCGAACTGGCCGTCGGCGGTCGGTTCGGTGATGTAGTCGCCGGTGAAGTTCCCATTGGAATCGATGCCGGTGCCCGGTGCGCGCTGGCCGGACTGCGCGTAGCCATCGAAGTTGTAGGTCCAGCGCTCGACCTGATAACGCAGCCCGACGTTGGCCACATGGCGCGAGTAGAACGGCAGGTCGCGGGTTTCGAAGCCCGGGATGTCGCCCTCGTAAGTGGCGCGGGTGAAGGTGTAGGTACCGGTCAGGCTCAGGCCGGCGAGAATCTCGTCCAGGTTGTAGTAGCCCGACAGCTCCAGGCCCTGGTGCTTGGTGGCGCCCAGGTTGGTCCAGCCCACGTCGTTGCTGATGTACTGCAGTTCATGGTCGAAGTCGATGTAGAACAGCGTCGCTTCGCCGCCCCAGATGTCGCCGTTGTAGCGCGTACCCACTTCGTAGGTCTTGGCCTTCTCCGGCTCCAGGCCGTTGGCAGTGCTGTCGCCGACGCCGCCCTGGCCGATCTGGAAGTACTGCAGGCTGCCGAAGGAGGTTTCGTAGTTCGCGAACAGCTTCCAGGCGTCGGAGAGGTGGTACATGACGCTGATGGCCGGCAGCGGCTCGTTGTAGTCCTTGCTGCGGTTCTTCTCCTGCACTGGCAGGCCGTTGGTGCCGCGCACCGGGCGGTCATGCCAGTCGGTGTTGATGCTTTCGAAGCGGATGCCGGGGGTGATGGTCCAGTTGCCAACATCGATCTTGTCGTCGAGGTAGAAGGCGTTGGCCTCGGTGCCGCCGGTGCGGTCCTGATAGACATGGCCGTCCGCCGACGGGCCGGTCGTCGGCGTCGGAACGTTGTTCACCAGCCGCACCCGGCTGGTCTCTTCGTGCATGGCTTCCTTCAGGTAGCGGTAACCGACGCCCACTTCATGGGTGCTCTCGCCGGCGAAGAAAATGCGCGAAACACGCGGCTCGAAACCGTAGGTGTAGTAGCTGCGCGGGAAGGAACTGAGGAATGCCTGGTCGCGGCTGGCGAGGTTGCTGCCCCGGAAGCTGTCGCTGTAGTAGGTCAGCACCTCGACCTGGGTAACGTCATCCACCTGGCGCAGGTACTTCAGCGAGACGTCCTTGCGGCGACCACTGAAGTTGTCCCAGTCGCGGTCGGACTGGAAGGGATTGTCGTCGTACTGCGCCTGGGTCAGGCCGCCAGGCATGTCGGCCGTGGCGTCGTAGTAGTGAACGTTCAGCGAGATGTCGTCCTGCTCGGTGGGCGCCCAGTGGGTCTTGAGCATGACGTCGTCGATATCGTTGTTGTTGTTGCTGTCGCGGTAACCGTCGCCATTGACGCCCGAGTAGAGCAGCGCGGCGCCGAAGCCGTTGTCGGCCGTGCCGCCGATGAAGGCGCTGTTGAGGTATTTCCAGCCACCGTGGGCGGTGTCTTCCATGGTGGTGGACACATCACCGGAGAACTTCTCCGGGATGGCGCGGGTGACGAAGTTGATGACGCCACCGACGTTCTGCGGGCCATAGCGCACAGAGCCGGCACCGCGCACCACATCGATGCTGTCGAGGTTGCCGAGCGAGATGGGCGCCATGGACAGCTGCGGCTGGCCATAGGGGGCGAAGGCTGCCGGCACGCCGTCGATCAGCACGGTGGAACGGGGCGACAGGCGCGAGGTGAGGCCACGCACGCCGAAGTTCAGCGCAATGTCGCTACCGCCGGTGCCGTTGGACTCCTGCACCTGAACGCCGGGGACCGAACGCAAGGCGTCGCGCACGTTCATCGCGCCCTTCTCGATCATGGCTTCACGGCGCACCACGGTGCGGGCGCCGGGGTGGTTCTGTACCACGGCATCTTCAGCCGTACCCAGCCAGTCACCCACCACGCTGATGCTGGACGCCGGGAGTTCCATGGCCGAGGCGCCTTCTTCGCTGGAAACCCGGCGCAGGATGGCGGTGCCGTCCGTCAGGTCGAAGGTCAGGCCGCTGCCGGCAAGCAACGCAGCGAGGACCTCTTCCGGCAACAGGGTGCCGTCGACCGCCGGGGCCGCCTTGCCGGCCACCAGATCGGGACTGAAGAACAGCTGCAGCGAGGTCTGCTGGCCGAGCTGACCAAGGGCGCCAGCCAGGGACTGGGCCGGGATGTGCACTTCCTTGCGCTCGGAGGCCACGGCGCCGAGGCTGCCCACCGCCAGGGCGACGGCCAGGCTCAGGGACAACCAGGGTTGGCTACGAAGGGGCTTGCGAGAGGAGGCTGGCGATACCGCGTGTTGCTGTACTTCGTTATTCACGTTCGTCCGGTCCTGAAAGAAGGCGCTATGTCTGCGTTGGCTGTTGCGAGTGATTTACCATCAGGCCAAAAGCCTTGTAGGAGCTGGCTTGCCGGCGAAACTGGGCCATTCGCTGGCAAGCCAGCTCCTACGGGCAATGCAGCTGCTTGCAACACGTCAAGCGGACATAGCCAAAGAAAGCGCCCAGCCATGCGCTGGGCGTGAAGAGTCGGACGAGAAGACGAACGAGACGAAAAAAACCTGAATCTAAAACGGAATAATTTCGTTTGAGCCGTCAGCGAGGGTTCTGACCTTGACTGGCAAGATGCGCGGCAAGGCCGTCAGCAGGGCATTGGTATCGTCCGAGCGGAACACGCTGGAGAAGCGCAAGCTCGCCACTTCTGGAGAAACCCGTAGCGGTTTTTCCCGGTAGCGGGACACCTCTGCCGCGACCTCGGACAGGGGCACATCGTTGAACATCAGCTTGCCCTCGCGCCAGGCAGTGATGGCCTGGATGTCAATGCGCTGCACCGCTCCGACGCTACCGTCTGCCCCTACCCGCACGCCATCTCCGGCCAGCAACGGCCGGCTTGCCGCGCCCTGCCCGCCTGCCACCAGCACCTGGCCCGACTCGACTGCCACACGCATCTCCTGCACGCCATGGCGGACGTTGAAGCGGGTGCCGGTGACCGTCACGCGGCCAGGCCCGGCTTCCACCACAAAGGGTCGCGCCTTGTCGGGTGCCACGCTGAACATCGCCTCACCGGCATCCAGCCGCACCAGGCGGCGGTCGTCACCGTACTGGACGGTGACGCGGGTCCGGCCATTGAGGTCGAGCGTCGAACCATCCGCCAGCGTGACCTGGCGGCGCTCGCCAAGCTGGGTGACAAAGGCGTCGCCGCGCAGAGAAAAGGGATCGAACAGGTAGGTCGCCCCACCCGCCAGCACCACACTGGCTGCAGCCGCCAGCGCGCCCTGCAGGAAACGCCGGCGCGACGCTACCGGCAAGGCTCGAACCTCCGCCGTGCAGAGCGCACGCAGACGTTGCTCGGGGATCAGGTCGGCGGCGCTCCACATCTGCTCGAGCAACCGGTACTCCTCACGGTGCAACGCATCCGCCTGCAGCCAGGCTTCGAAGCGGCAGCGCTCCTCGACGCTCTGCTCGGGGTCGCGATTGCGGCTGAACCAGTGGGCAGCCTCGTCTCGTACGTTGCAGGCGTGCGTCATCGTTGCGCCATCCAGGTGGCGGGAATCAGGCTGCGGTGGTTGTCCATGGATCAGGTCTTGGTGCCCTGTCTGGTAGGTCCGGCTCATGAAGCGCTCAAGTCCAGGCGCTCACGCAAATGGCGAAGGGTGCGGATCATATAACGCTCCACCATATTCTTGGATAACCCTAGGCGCTCGGCAATTTCCGCCTGGCTCAGCCCTTCCAGCTTCTGCCAGATGAAAACCTGCCGGCAGTTCACGGGCAACTCAGCCAGCACCTTCTCGATGGAATCGGCAAGCTGCACGGCGTGCATATAGGCCTCGGGGTCGTTCCTCCCCTCCTCGTCCTGCCCGGCCATGTCCAGTTCCAACTGGGCGCGGCGCTCCTCACGGCGGAACTGGTCCACTGCGATATTGCGCGTGGTCTGGTGCAGGTAAGCGCGGGGTTGCTGGACGTTGCCCTGGTCGGTTTCCAGCACGCGCACGAAGGCGTCGTGGGCCAGATCTTCGGCGCGATGGCGATTCCTCAGCCGGCGCGTCCACGTGCCGATGAGCTCTTCATAGTGTTCGAAGAAGCCATGATTGCGCTGAGGCATCTGGGAATAGGAAGGGTCGGAAATCGAAAGGCGCGAATGATAATAGCTTGCAAGTATTCCCGCAATTTCCCCTTCCCAGCTTCCAGTGGCCAGCCGACGAAACCACCTTGCCTGCCCATATGGAGCCCATGCACCTTTGCGGGTATCTTCTCCAGCCGTCGCCAACCGCCCCCACAGGAAGTGCCTGCTCCATGAGCCGTACCACCCTCCAGGCTGCTGTCTTCTGTCTTGCCGCCCTCTGTTCGGCTGCCGCCTCTGCCAAGGTGGAAGTCCAGCCCGTCCAGCACACCAAGGCGGGCCGGATTCTCGCCGTGCAGATTTCCGAAGACATCGCCCCCGGCGACTACGAAGCACTGATGAAAGGTTTGCGCGCCAACGCCGGCAAGTTCGACCGCAAGCTGGTGTTGCTGGATAACATCGGCGGCAGCGTGGCCGAAGCCATCCGCATGGGCCGCCTGCTGCGGGAAACCGGCTTCGATGTGATGGTCCCTACTGACGGTGTGTGCCAGGGCAGCTGCGTCTACCTCCTGGCCGCCGGCCGCAACAAGACCGTGCGCGGCTACGTCGGCCTGCACCGCCCCTACTTCCCCCATGGCGATTCCGCCCAGGTTGCCCCCGTTGGCAGCCGCTACAGCCCGACTGCCTACCTCAGGGAAATGAACGTCCCCTTGAGCCTGCTGGACGAGATGAACAGCATCGAGCCAACGCGCATGCGGGTGCTGACGAAGGATGAGCTGGCGAAGTACCGGTTGAACTGACGGCGGCCACCCTATGGGACTGCTGCGTGGACTTGCCTACGCCCCCAATAAGGTGGCATCGCGGATGCCGCTAGCCAGATCGTAGCCCGCATGAAATCCGGGAGCGGCGATCAGACTTTCCCCGGATTTCATCCGGGCTACTACAGACAATCGACTTCATCCTGCATATCAGCGGGCGACCCAGTCCACCAAGGCAGCGGCAAGCAACAGGCCCAGACCGAAGACGCTGTGATTGATCAGGCTGCGCAGGCAGTTCTTCAACAATGTGGGCGTCTTGCTGACGAACAGGCCGGCGCTCATGGCCGGCTGCATCACCAGCAACGGCGCTGCGACGGTGCCCATGCCTACCAACACGGCGGGCAGCAGGGTTGGGCTGGCGGTCCAGCCGATCAGATCAACCCAAGCGTCAGCGCCTTCAGCGTCGCCGCCGCGCGAGTCGAGCAATTCAGTTTGCGGAATACATTCTCGACATGGGTTCGCACCGTGCTCGAGCTGATGCCGAGATCGCGCGCCACTTCCTTGTTGCTCGCCCCTGAACTGATGCGCCGGAGTATCTCCGTCTCCCGCTCGGACAAGGTGCCGCTGGTGGTCTTGCACAAGGCAGCAGAGCGCTCTCCACGGGCGGCAGCAATCACCGCTTGGCATGCCCTCGGATCGAAACGCCCCTGCCCCGCTTCAGTCTCCAGCAGCCGTGCGGCCTCGCCGTCGCTGAAAGCCGGCCGCCATGGACGTTCGGCCCGCAAGGCCTGCCAGGCCAGCGCCGCAGCCAGCAGGCGGTGCTCAGGCTGCAAGGAGTCACCACTGAAGGCGCGGAAGTAGCCACTGCCATCCAGCCGTTCATAGGCATGGGCAGCCAGTTGGCCGGGGACGGTCAGACCGCCGATCTGACCGCACGCGCGCAAGGTCCAGTAGGGCACCAGCCGCACCTGTTCCTGATCGCCAGCAAGCAGTGGCCCCGGCGTATTCCAGATTCGGTTGGGCACCGCCGCGCGGCCGATGCCGTGGATGAGGGCGGCCCGTCCCAACTGCTCGACGCTACCCGACGGCAGCCCCCACAGCCTGGCGGCTTCGCGCACCAGATCGGCTGCCTGGCGTGAATAGCCGGTAAGCCAGGGCAGCTTGAGGTCGATCACGTCCCCCACCAACGTCAGCGAGACCTGCGCGTCGCCGCCCATTGCAGCTGACGGGGAATCTTCGGGCAGTTGAAGGGCCTCCAGCCAGTCGGCTGCATTGCGCAGCAGTTCAGACGCCAGGGATGCCGGGTAGCGGCGATCCCCCTGGGAAGCGATCCACTCCAGCGCCGAGTCGAGGCCATGAACCCGGGAGAGAATTTCCAGGTCGCCCGCCAGCACCACTTGATACACCACCTCCGGCACCTCGGGATGGCGCAGACCAAGCGGATTGCCCTGGCCATCGAACTGCTCGAATACGTGGCGCAACCCCAGCTCGACATCGGCGTTCAAGCCCAGCGTGCGGGCGATATCACCGGACACCTCGCAATGCACTTCGGCCAGGGGCGCGGACTTGCGCATGGCGCGAAGCCCGGACGGCCCCAGCGTCTGGCTGAGCATCGCACGGCGACCGCCAACATCATCCCCCAGCAGGTGCATGAAGCCCTCGGCGTTAGCCGTGCAGCCTGACCAGCGCAGCAGCGCCACCTGACGCGCGACGTCCGCCCGTACATCGTCGCCACCACAGGACTTCGCCAGGCGGCCGGCGAGGCGTGCGGTACGTCGGGATTGGTCGATAGGCTGGCCCATGCTCAGATCCCCCACCATCGCCAGGGCCAGGATGGCGTCGCCCAGTACAACGCAGTCGGTGTCCATCAGATTGCTCTCCACGGATTCACTCGCATTCTCGCCGACCCGCCTCGGATAAACGACCGATACCGGCACACTCGGGCAATCCCGACACTAGGCACTCCCAAGCACAGGAGTTCCCACCATGTCCAAACCCAAGACCCTCGCCCTGGCACTCGCCATGGCCACTTCCCTCTTCACGCTCGGCAGTCAGGCCGCCACTGCGACCCCCTCGGTCGTGATTGTCCACGGCGCATTTGCCGACGGCTCCGACTGGGCCAAGGTCGTGCCACTGCTGCAAGCCGAAGGCATCAGGGTAACCGTGGTGCAGAACCCGTTGACCTCGCTGGCCGACGATGTGGCCGCCACCCAACGCGTGCTGAACAACCAGGAAGGCGACGTGGTGCTGGTCGGGCACTCCTGGGGCGGCACGGTCATCAGCCAGGCCGGTGCCGACAAGAAAGTGCGTAGCCTGGTCTATGTCGCGGCCTTCGCGCCCAACGCCGGGCAGAACACCAAGGAACTCTACGAGGGCTACCCCTCGCCGCGCGGCGTGAGCCAGATCACGCCCGACAAGAACGGTTTCCTCTATCTGACGCCGCAAGGCATGGCCACCGACTTTGCCCAGGACGTACCACGCGAGCAGGCCGCCGTGATGGCTGCGACCCAGGGGCCGATCCGCGCGGCGGCGTTCGAAGAGAAGACCAGCATCGCTGCCTGGAAAGGCAAGCAGAACTGGTACGTCGTGGCCAGTCAGGACCATATGATCCAACCGGACCTGCAGCGTGACTTCGCCAGGAAGATTGGCGCCCGCGTCACCGAACTCGACTCCAGCCACGTTCCGCAGCAGTCACGCCCAAGTGAGGTAGCCAAGGTGATCATCAAGGCCGTGCAGAGCGCTCAGTGACCCGGATGCGACACGGCCGCACCTGAGGCGCGGCCGTGTCGGCAGTGGACAGGCCCCGGTCCAGGGGCAGACGCTGTGGTTCGGGATTGATCAGGTGGGCGTTGACTCGAGCGGCTTCTCAGCCACGCAGCCTGTCTGGCCCGGTCGGTGCCAGAGGAACACCAGGATGGCCGCAGCACCGATCAGGCCGGGCAGTGCAAAAGCCAGGAAGCTCGCCTGGATCGGCAACTGCGCCGCGTGTAGCGCGCCACCCAGTAGCGGGCCGATGATGGCGACCAGGGTGCTGCGGATTTTCCTGGGGGCGTATTCGTTCGCTGTGTCTGCGTTAGCTGTTGCTAGAGATTGACCATCGGGCCAAGAGCCTTGTAGGAGCCGGCTTGCCAGCGAAACGGCGGCATTGGCTGGCAAGCCAGCTCCTTGGGCGATGCAGGTGCTTGCAACACGTCATGCAGACATAGCCTATTCGTTCATCAGCGCCACTACGTTGGGCATGATGCCACCGATGCCGAGCCCGGCAATGAAGCGACGGATCGCGAATTCTTCCGGCGTGCGCGCAAAGCCGTTGATCACGGTGAAACCGCTGAACACGATCACGCGCGTCATGATCGCTTTGCGCCGTCCGATGCGGTCGGACAGCGGGCCGAAGAACAACGCGCCAAACATCATTCCCACCAGCGCACGGCTACCGAGCATCCCGGCCTGGAGCACGGTCAGGTTTCAGGTCTGCATCAGTGCGGGCAGCACCACGCCGTAGATGACCAGGGCATAGCCGTCGAAGATGATGATCAACGCGCACCCGAACAGTACGCCTGCATCGAAGGCATTGAAGCAGTTTGCCTCGCATACGGATTGTGGTTGCCAGCACGTTGGCATCTCCGTTGTTGCGTCGAGATCGTACCCGCAAGGTGGAATAGGCGTCCGCCTTCGGCCGGAAGCGACATAGGTGGATGAGCCGTTACACCGAGTACTCCGCCCTGCGTTGGTGCAAAATAGTGCCCACAAGAACTTTGCTAGCCTGGATTGTGAGTCCAGCCCCTGTCGCGTAATGCAGCGAAACGAGGACCGATATGAAAGCCGATTTTGAGCGGGTTGATGCCCCTGAACCCGAGATGCCGCGTGATGGAGATCATCGCAGGTCCCACCAGAAGCCGGTGGTGGCAGCATGATCGAGGTAACCGAGGTTTCAATTGCCGAACTGCGTGCCGCGCTCGAATCAGGTCGGACGACTGCGGTTGAGCTGGTCCAGGCCTATCTCGCCAGGATCGATGCCTATGATGGCCCCGACACACCCACGGCCCTCAACGCGGTAGTGGTTCGCAACCCCGATGCGCTCAAGGAAGCCGAGGCGTCCGACGCCCGTCGGGCCCGGGGCGAAACGCTGGGGCCGCTTGATGGCATCCCCTACACCGCCAAAGACAGCTACCTGGTGAAAGGGCTGACTGCGGCTTCCGGCAGTCCGGCATTCAAGGATCTGATCGCCTATCGCGATGCGTTCACCATCGAACGACTTCGCGCTGCGGGCGCGATCTGCCTGGGCAAGACCAACATGCCGCCCATGGCGAACGGCGGCATGCAACGCGGGGTCTATGGCCGCGCGGAAAGCCCGTACAACGCGAACTACCTCACCGCGCCTTTCGCATCGGGCTCGTCCAACGGTGCGGGCACCGCAACCGCGGCCAGTTTTGCGGCATTCGGCGTTGCCGAAGAAACCTGGTCGAGCGGGCGCGGGCCTGCATCGAACAATGGCCTGTGCGCCTATACGCCTTCGCGCGGGGTGATCTCGGTGCGCGGCAACTGGCCGTTGACGCCGACGATGGATGTCGTCGTGCCCTACGCCAGAACCATGGCTGACCTGCTTGAGGTGCTGGACGTCGTAGTGGCGGAGGACCCGGACGCGCGTGGCGACCTGTGGCGCCTGCAGCCCTGGGTGCCGATCCCCAGCGTTGATTCGGTACGTCCCGCGTCCTACCTGGCGCTCGCCAAGCAGGCCGAAGCCTTGGCGGGCAAGCGCTTCGGCGTTCCGCGCATGTTCATCAACAAGGACCCGGACGCCGGCACCAGCGAGGCGCCGGGCATCGGTGGCCCGACCGGGCAACGCATCAACACTCGCCCGTCCGTGATCGCGCTCTGGGAAGAGGCGCGCAAGGCCCTGGAAGCTGCCGGCGCCGAAGTGGTCGAGGTCGACTTCCCGCTGGTGTCCAACTGCGAGGGCGACCGGCCGGGGGCACCGACCGTGTTCAACCGCGGCCTGGTATCCAAGGAATTCCTCCATGACGAACTGTGGGACCTGTCGGCCTGGGGCTTCGACGACTTCCTGCGGGCAAACGGCGATCCCAAGCTGAACCGCCTTGCCGACGTCGACGGTCCGAAGATCTTCCCGCACGATCCGGGCACGCTGCCAAACCGCGAAGGCGACCTGGCCGCAGGCATGGACGAATACGTGCGAATGGCCCAGCGCGGCATCAAGCAATGGGACCAGATTCCCACGTTGCCGGATGGCCTGCGCGGACTGGAGCAGACTCGCCGCATCGACCTCGAAGACTGGATGGACCGCCTGGGGCTCGACGCTGTGCTGTTCCCGACGGTGGCCGACGTGGGCCCGGCGGATGCGGATGTGAATCCCGAGTCTGCGGATATCGCCTGGAGTAACGGTATCTGGGTCGCCAATGGCAATCTCGCTATCCGGCACCTTGGCGTCCCCACGGTAACCGTGCCGATGGGCGTGATGTCGGACATCGGCATGCCCGTCGGGCTGACGTTCGCCGGTCGTGCGTACGATGACTCGGCGCTGCTTGGTTTCGCTTCGGCGTTCGAGTCGACAGGGACCAAACGATTGATCCCGCCGCGAACCCCACCCTTGCAGCGCGGCTAAGAATGGAGCTGGGGGATGGGCGCTGTACAAGCCCCATCCCCCAGCGAGCACCCGGCGTTTTGCTTATCCGACTTTGAACTGTGTGCGGCTGCGAAACTGCCCGGGTGCGATATCGAATTTTTCGCGGAAGCAGCGATGGAAATGCGGGAGCGTGGCGAATCCACTGGCGACCGCTATTTCAATGAGGGATTTGTTGGTGTGCTGCAACAACTGGCGCGCGTGAGTGAGGCGCAACTCCAGGTAGTACCGCGGCGGGGTAGCCTTGACGTAGCGCCGGAAGAGACGCTCCAGGTGTCGCCTGGAAATGCCCGCATGACGGGCGATTTCTTCGATCTCTATGGGGTCTTCGATATTGCTGTGCATCAGCTCCAACGCGAGCTTGAGGGTTCGCGGCAGGGTCGGGTCGAAGTCGATCGACACCACCGACACATCGACGACTTCCCGCATCTTGTCGCAGCCCAGCACCTCTTCCACAGCATTCAGCAGCTCCTGACCAGCACTGTGCCCGACCACCTCCAGCATCATGCCCAACGAGCTGTTCGCGCCGGCGCAACTGATTCGCTTGCGGTCGAGTACGTGGGAATGGGTGGTCACCCTCACCTTGGGAAAGAGTTCGGCCATCATTGCCCGACCGTCAGGGTGGAATGCGCAGTCATGGCCATCCAGCAAGCCCGCCTCGGCAAGGAAGTAACAGCCATTCCAGAGCCCTCCAAGCACTGAACCCGCGGCGTCAGCGTGGCGCAGTTTCGCCCGCAGCAGGGGGTCGCTCTCAAGGCGGACACGGAAACCGCCACACACGACGATGATGTCCTGGTGTTTTTCATCCAGCTCAGCCAGGGGACAGTCGGCGGCAATGGCAATTCCGAGGTCGCTCAGCACCAGATTGCTCTCACCCCCGACCACCTGCACCTCGAACACGGGCGTCGAACTCATCAGGTTGGCGGTAACCAGGGCATCCACGGCGCCGGTGAACGCCATCATCGAAAAATGCTCGCGCAGGACAAAGGACACGCGGCGGACCGACGTCGTCAACCCGGCACGGCTGGCCCTATCCAGATGTGCCAGGTTCTTGCTCTTCAACACACTCTCGAATGACGTTCTCATCTCTCGACTCACAGGCGCTCAGGCACCATCCGACAAGGCTGCATCGAACAACAGCGCGAACAGCTTTGCACAGTCCGGGCTGTCAGGCAGTGCCGCAACCGTCTCTGCGATTGCCCTTCGCGACGCCTCTCCCAATTGAAGGCGGCTCGATCACGGTATACCTCCCGGTCACCTTGTAACGGCGTTCCAAGCGTTCGTGCCCCTTACTCTTCGAAGCGGCTCGTGGGGTCACGGTCGTGGTCGTAGTGCCTCGTGAGTGGGAACGGCGGCAACCAGGACTCGCGACGGACGGTCCAGCTTTCGTAGGTTGGCCTCAGTTGGTCAGGGGCATCCAGGGTGCCCAGGTTCACTTCGATCTCATCTGCGGTACGGGCGAAAACGGACGAGCCGCAGCGAGAACAGAAATACCGCCCGGCGTAGTCGCGTGTTTCGCCCTCGATGGTCACCGCGTCCTGCGGGAACACCGCAGAAGCGTGAAACAGGGCGCCATGATGTTTGCGACAATCGAGACAATGACAAAGGCCGACCCTATAGGGGGGCCCCGCAGCCACAATGCGGACGTCACCGCAAAGGCAACCGCCTGTGAATCGGTCCATGCTGCGTCTCCTCTGCAACCAAGCCGTCGGGATGCTGGCAGCATACCTCGCCGGGTGCCCATTGAAGTTGTGCCAGCCAATTCCGCTGTTTGTGAAAATAGCAGCCGCACCGTTGCAACGAGTTGCTACCGGCCTTCCCTCACTGCCGTGGCAGGCATCGTGGCGATGCCTGAACCGCACGGCGTCACCCAATCAATCACCTACTGGGTGGTGTTAATGCAGTTTCACCGGCTCTTCCTTGCGTCCGCGTGCGATAGGCCAGCCCTTCCGGGATCGCCGGCAAGGGCCAGGACGGTGCCCGATCAGGCCGCCGCGTAAACCACCAGTTCCACCAACATCTCCTCGCGAGCAAGGCCCGCCACGACCACGGCTGCTCGGTTCGGGTAGGGGGCGGCGAAGTATTCGGCGTAGACCGCATTCACCGTGGCCAGGTAGCTGCGGTCAGTGACGTAGATGAGCACCTGGGTCACCGCGTCCGGCCCCAGCCCAGCGCAGTCCAGGGTGTGCTTGAGGTTGTCCAGGGTCTGCCGCGCCTGCACCTCGATACCCCCTTCCACCACACGCCCTTCGACATCGATGGGGATCTGCGCCGTGTACAAGGTCCCGTTACCGATCACGGCCCACTCCAGCGGCGCCTTGGACGGGTATAAACGGGTGCTGACTGCCTGTTTCATTGAACTCTCCAGGAGGAAGAAAAAAGGGAGGGACAAGCCCTCCCAAGGGACTAGACCTGCTGCTCGCGCGCCAGGCGGCGGGCGATCTGTGGGGCGTTCCAGAGCGCAGGGAGGATCAGCAGGGACACCGGCACGGCGGTGATGACGATGAAGGACTGCAACGCCGTGACCCCACCCGAGCCGATGGTGATCAGCACCACGGCAGCCAGCCCCATGCCGATGCACCAGAAGGCGCGCAACCACTTCTTCGGCGAGTCGTTGCCGGACATCGCCATGGCCACGGTGTAGGCCATGGCATCACCGTTGGTAGCCACCGAGATGAAGCTGAGGAACAGAAACAGCGCGGATACCAGCCCCGCCAGCGGCAGGCTCTGGGTCACGCCCAGCAACATGGCCTCGGGTTGGGTGCCGTGGGCGGTGACGGTGCCGGGGTTTTGCAGCTCCAGGCCGATGCCGGTGCCGCCGACCACGGTGAACCAGAACATGGTGACCAGCGGCGCGATGATCGACAGGGTCATGATGATCTGGCGAATGCTGCGGCCCCGGGAAATCTTGGCCACGTACAGGCCCATCATGGGTGCGTAGCCGATGAACCAGCCCCAGTAGAACACCGTCCACCAGTCGAGCCACTTCGGATCGGCGCGGTACAGGGTCATCGGCAGGAAGTTTTCCAGTTGCAGGCCGAACGCCACGGGGAAGCCCGAGAGGATGAACAGGGTCGGGCCGGCGACGATCATGAACAGTGCCAGGCCGATCATCAGCCAGACATTGATCTCGCTGACGAATCGGATGCCGTTCAGACCCACCAGGCAGGAGGTGGTGTACATGGCCGTCACCAGGATGATGGTGATGGACTGGGTCAGCAGGTCATTGGGCAGGCCCCAGACGGCTTGCAGCGCATTGCTGATCTGCAGGCCGAGGAAGCCGATCGGGCCGATGGTGCCGGCGACGACCGCGATGATCGAAGCGGCATCGGCGAGGTTGCCGATGGAGCCCTTGAGTGCGCGCTCGCCCAGCAGCGGATACAGCAGCGTGCGCGGCGCCAGCGGCAAGCCCTTGTCGTAGTGCAGGTGCATCAGCACGATCGCCAGCAGGCTGCCGAGCACCGCCCAGGCGAGGAAGCCCCAGTGCACGAAGGACTGGGCCAGCGCCAAGTGGCCGGCCTGCTCGGTGTTTGGCTGCACACCGGGGAACAGCGGCGGCGGACTGGCGAAGTGCATCAGCGGCTCGGCGGCTGCCCAGAAGGCGCCGCCACCGGCCAGCAGTGCGCACATGATCACGGCGATCCAGTTGAAGGTGCTGGTTTCCGGCTTCCGGTCGACGCCACCCAGGCGCACCCGGCCGCACTTGCTGAAGCAGATGCCAAGGCTGACCAGGAAGGTCGCCAGCATCAGCACCTGCCAGTAAAGTCCGAAGACTTTCGTCGACCAGGCAAAGAGCGCGTTGACCAGCGCCGAGACGGCGTCGATGTCCACCAGCGCCGCTACCAGGAAACTGAGCAGGAAGCCACCGCTGATGACGAACAGCGGCCAGTCGATGCCTTGCAGTGCCGAGTGCTTCATCGGCGTGCTGCCTATGGTCTGGGTCGGGAACACTTTCATGATGCCTCCAGGTTGTAGCTTAGGCCCCGCCGGCATGCGGACGCGCGGGGCGAATGACCAGGGGTTCGAAACGACGAGGGTCGTTTCGTCAACGCAAGGGGCGCATGTCGCGCGCGCCCCCTGGAGGCAGCGGGTGATGGTGTTGTGCGGGTGGGCACAGGCCAGCTCCACGGCGGGAGTTGGACGAGGCTCTGTTCTTGTTTTTGTTCATGGCGTCCTCACGGGGTGGGTAGATCAGTTCTGTGGCGCGGTGCCGCGTTCCAGCAGGTTCAGCCAGTTCAGGCCCATGATTTTGCGCACCTCGTCCTCGGCGAAGCCGCGCTGGCGCAGGCCCTGGGCGATGACGGGGAAGTCGCGGCTGTCACGGAACCAGTGCAGCGGGGCCGGCCAGTCGGCGTTGTCCGCCGAGCCTTCGCCGTAGTCCTTGGCCTTGCTCCAACGGCCATTGCGCATCCACTCCAGCACGTGCAACGGTTGCTGCTGGCAGAGGTCGGTACCGATGCCGATGTGGTCGATGCCCATCAGGTCGGCGGTGCGCGCGACCATGTCGCAGAACTCGTCGAGCTGGCAGGCCGAACCACCGCGCAAGTGGAAGGGATAGGTGCTGAAACCGAGCAGCCCGCCGGACTCGGCGATACCGCGCAGAACCGCATCGGACTTGTTGCGCTTGGCCGCGTGGAAGCTGGTGGGGTTGGCGTGGGAGATGATCACTGGCCGGCTCGACAGCTCGATGGCCTCCAGGGTGCTGCGCTCGGCGCTGTGGGACATGTCGATGAGCATGCCGACACGGTTCATCTCTTCGATCACCTGGCGGCCGAAGCGGCTGATGCCGCTGTCCTCGCGCTCGTAGCAACCGGAAGCCAGCAGGCTCTGGTTGTTGTAGGTCAGTTGCATGATGAAGACGCCGAGCTGACGGAAGACTTCCACCAGGTCGATGTCGTCCTCGATGGGCGAGCAGTTCTGGAAGCCGAAGAAGATCCCCACCCGTCCTTCCTGCTGCGCCAAGCGGATGTCCGAGGCCTGGCGAACGGGGCGGATCAGCTCGGGAAAGGCCTCGAAGCGGCGGTTCCATTCGCCGATGCGCGAGAGCGTCTCGCGGGCGGTTTCGTGGTAGGCGATGGTGGCGTGGACGGCGCTCAGGCCACCTTCCTGCATCTGCCGGAACAGCTCAGGGCTCCAGTTGGAATACTGCAGACCGTCGATCATCAGAAGCTCTTGCATGGCGCTCTCTCCATCAGGGACGCACGTAGACGGTCTTGACCACCGTGTAGAAGTCGCGGGCGTACTGCCCCTGCTCGCGTGGGCCGAAACTGGAATCCTTGCGGCCACCGAAAGGCACGTGATAGTCGGTGCCGGCGGTGGGCAGGTTGACCATCACGCAGCCGGTGTTGGCGCGGCGCTTGAAGTCGCTGGCGTACTTCAGCGACTGGGTCATGATCCCGGCCGTGAGTCCGAAGCGCGTTTCGTTGAGGATGGCCAGGGCCTCTTCGTAGTCCTTCGCCTTGATGACGCAAGCGATGGGCCCGAACACCTCATCGCGGTTGATACGCATGTCGTTGCGGGTGTCGACGAATAGCGCCGGGCGCATGTAGAAGCCCTCGTGTTCCTCGGCGATGCGCTCGCCGCCGCAGACCAGGCGCGCGCCTTCGGCCTTGGCGTCTTCGATGTAGCGCAGGTTCTGCGCCAGCTGGCGTTCGTCGATCACCGGGCCGATCTGCACACCCTCGTGCAGCGGGTGGCCGACCTTGAGCTGTTTGATTCGCTCGATCAGCGCCTCGACGAAGCGGTCGTGAATGCCCTCGGTAACGATCAATCGGGACGATGCCGTGCACTTCTGTCCGGTGCCGAAGAAGGCGCCGTTCACCGCGCATTCCACCGCCAGCCCCAGGTCCGCGTCATCGAGCACCACCAGGGCGTTCTTGCTGCCCATTTCGAGTTGGCAACGGACGAAGTTGGCGGCCGTTGCGGCGGCGACCCGGCGTCCGGTTTCAACCGAGCCGGTGAAGCTCAGGGCATTGATCGCGTTGGAGTGGATCAGGCGCTCGCCGACCTCGGCACCGCTGCCCATCACCAGGTTGAAGGTGCCCGCCGGAAGGGCCTGCCGGGCAATGATCTCGGTCAGCGCCCAGGCGCTCGCCGGCACGGCATTGGCCGGTTTGAACACCACGGCGTTGCCAAATGCCAGGGCCGGGGCGATCTTCCAGGCGGCGGTGGCCATCGGGAAGTTCCAGGGGGTGATGATGGCGACTACGCCGACCGGCTCGCGACGGACTTCGATCTCCACGCCGGGGCGCACCGAATCGGCCGTCTCGCCCATCTGCCGCAGGACTTCGGCAGCGTAGTAGTGAAAGAACTGCCCGGAGCGGTAGACCTCGCCGACACCCTCGGCCAGGGTCTTGCCCTCTTCCCGCGACAGTTGCTCACCGAGCTCCACCTTGCGGGCGATGAGTTCGTTGCCGATGGCCATGAGCACCTGATAGCGCTCTTCCAGGCCGCTGCGGGCCCAGATGGCCTGGGCGGCCGTGGCGGCGGCAAGCGCCTGATCCACCTGAGCGGCATCGGCCTGGGTGTAGTGGCCTATCACGTCGTCGACGTTGGCGGGGCTGCGGTTGGCAGCACTCGAGACACCTTCGACCCAGGCGCCACCGATGTAGTTGTTGAAGACCTTGCTGGGCATGTGCACCTCCGTTCTCGCTTTGAGCGCATGGTAGGTGCCGCCTCAGATAAACTAAAATTAGTTGTGAATATTGATTGATAAGGAAAACTTACCATGTTGCCGGACCTGAAGATCGTGCAGTTGCGCCATTTCGTCTGGGTTGCCGAACTGCAGGGCTTCCACGCTGCGGCTGAACGGGCGCACCGCACCCAGCCGGCGATTTCGCTGTCCATCCGCGACTTGGAAGGCAAGCTGGGCCAGGCCGTGTTCGAGAAGCGCAATGCGCGGGTCACCAAGCCCGAGCTGACCCCGTTCGGGGTGCAGTTCCTGGCTTATGCCAAGGAGCTGATCGAGCACCACGACCGTGTGGTCCGCGACATGAGCCTGATCGCCCAGTACAAGTCCGGGCACCTGCGCATCGCCTCGGTGCCCTCCATCGCCAGCCGCCTGCTGCCGGATATCCTCACGCGCTTCATTGGTGATGCCACCGACCTGCACGTCAGCCTGTTCGACGATAACTCCGAGGCGGTCCTGAACATGGTGGAGAGCCAGCAGGTGGACTTCGGCATCTCCAGCCTCTGGGAAGCAGAGAGCGACATCCGCTTCATTCCCATCTGGGAAGACAGCATCGGCGTGGTCTGCCACCAGAATCACCCGCTAGCCGGCGAAGCGCAGCTCGGCTGGCAGCAACTGCGCGGCGAGCGCCTGATCGCCAACGGCACCTCGCGCCTGCTGGCGGGCACCCGCGCCGAAGAGCTGGTCAGCGACTCGCAGTTCTATATTTCCAACATGATTTCCCTGCTGGCCATGATCGAAGCCGGCATGGGCATCACCACCCTGCCCCGCTTCGCCTTCCCGGCCGAGCCCGGCCAGTTGCGCTTCATTCCCCTGGCCGACCCGCTGGTGACCCGCGACATCGGCATCGTGCGCCAGGCCAACCGCTCCCTGCCGGTGGCCGCCCAGGCCCTGTTCGAGTTCATCCTGCGCGACAACGAACTGGACCCGGAGGAATGGCGATAACGCGACTGATCGACGAAGCCATTTGAATAAGAGTTCCTTATCAAACGATAGGGCGATCTGAATTGCTCCACGGGGCCTGCTGTCCCACCATCGGCGGCAGATCAATAACAAGCCGCCACCCGAAAGCCAGCAGGCAACGGTGCCCGGTGAACGCCAGTTGAGGGCCCCAGAATGAGCACCCCTTCGATCATGGAATCCAGCCTGCCCGAGGCCGCGACTCCGTACATGCGACCTGCCCACCTGGTCATGGACCTTGAGCGGCTCGGCAGCCTGCACCAGAGCCGCCTGAGCTTCATGCGCAGCCTGGTCCGCCGGATCATGCGCGAACAGTGGAAGATCGAGGCGCCGCGCTTCGAACTGGATGCCGACGGCTACGGCACAGTCA
This sequence comes from Pseudomonas sp. BN415, assembly GCF_029871195.1. Lineage (NCBI taxonomy): Bacteria > Pseudomonadati > Pseudomonadota > Gammaproteobacteria > Pseudomonadales > Pseudomonadaceae > Pseudomonas > Pseudomonas sp. BN415. The sequence continues at coordinate 167,811 of NZ_SSOK01000063.1, read as the reverse complement.
TCTACCGCATCCGTACCCGCAACGACTTGTTCAGCTTCGTGTTGTTCTCCCAGTACCTGGCGCCGGAAAAGCGCAACGACCGGGTCATCGCCAGCGAGTGGGACCTGACCATGGCGCTCTGCGAAGGCGAGGTGGACGAGGCCTATGTCGACTACCTGCGCCAGAACGTGCCGCTGCAGGAAGCGGGCCGGCTCGACGCCAAGGTGATGGTGCTGTCCCGCGCCAACCGCAGCGTGCGCAACTTTGACAGCGTGGTGGAAGCCCTGAGCCAGGGGTGCCAGCCCGATGTGGCGCAGATCGCCCGGGTTGGCTACCTCTACCGCACCACCGCCGTCTACGGCAGCGGCAAGCTGGGTATGGCCGACTGGGAGAAAGTCAGCCGCAAGCACCCGGACTTCGCCCGTCCGTTTGCCGCCGAAATGTTCACTTGTTTCATGCTGCGCAACTTCAGTCTGCAACAGGCCGAACACATTGCCCGGCGCCGCTCACCGGAAACCGCCGTGCCCTTCGCCCCGGCCCTCAAGCGCTACTTCGGCATCGGCAATTCCACCGGCCTTGGCATGGCGCCTTACCTGATCAACCACCCGCAACTGATCAGCCGCTGGATCGAAATGCGCGAACTGGCGCTGGCGCGCATCCTCGCCGGCGCCCCAACGGCCGCGCAGCTGGCCCGCCTGCCGCAACTGCTTGAGCGTGCCATCCGCCACCTCGAGCAAACCTTTACCGAAGACGAATGGCAGACCGGCCACAACCAGCGCGTCCTGGCCGACCTGCTTGCCCTGCGCGCCGGGCTCGACCTGCAACCGTTGCAGGCCTGGCAGTCCCTGCAGGGCTGGGCCCACAAGCGCGCCAGCCTGCAGGGGCAGGAGCTGATCAACTGCATCCTCCTGGAACTGCACCCGGAGCTGGTAGACGAACTGGAAGACCGTCTCGCCTTGCCCGAACAACTGGAACTGAACCCGGAAATGTCCGCCAGCCGGCTGAAGGAACTGATCGAGACGAGTTACGACTGGGCTCTGGCAATCGACTTCAGCGCGGAGGGTGCCCAGGAAACCTTCTGGTACCGCTCCGAAGAAAAGCAGGAGCCGCGACTCGGCAGTTGCAGCCTCGATGACGGTCGGGACAAGCAGATGCCCCTCGGCATCGGCTACCTGGTGCAGCAATGCCACCAGCAACTCGCTGAGTACCTGGCGCAAAACCCCGCCCACAAGGTCGCCCATTTCCTGCTCCGTCATCCGGAGCAACGCGGCATCGTCCGCCGTATCCAGACCATGGCCCGCACCCACTACGGCGAGATCCGCGCCAACCTGCTGGACCGTGACGTGCTGCCCATGCACCTGCTGCGCTGCAAGCTGTCGTTCTTCGGGGTGAGCAAGTTCGACCCGCGTTCGCGCCTGTGGGTGCGCAACACCATGTTCCAGGGCGCTCCCCTGCTGGAGGACATCGGCCAGCCCTTCGACGATGACTGGTTCCTGCCGCTCGCCCCTACCCAGGAGAACGCTTGATGCTGATTTCCGCCAATGAACTCAAGGCCCTGCTCAAGCGCGTGTTCGAGGGCATGGGCTATGCCCTGGGTACCTACGAAGACGCCGCGGCCCTGGTGGGCTGGCTGCACCTGCACGGCGAAGATGGCCTGGGCGAACTGGAGCGGGCGCTGGACCTGGTAGCCGACCGCGAACGTCCAATGGCCGAACTCATCGCCGAAGGACCGGCCACGCTCACCGTCGAGTGTCATGGCCGCAGCGCCCTCAACTGCTTGCCGGCGCTACTGGAACTGGCCAGCGTCCAGGCCCTGGAGCAGGGACTGGTGCGCGTCGACCTCCTTCACTGCCACAACCGCAAGTTCGTCCTCGGCCTGCTGACAGCGTGCGCGCGCCAGGGCCTGTGGGCCCAGGCCTCCTGGGATAACGGCCACGGGCCGGTTCAACGGCATGTGGCGCGGATCGGCGCCGGCGATGCAAACCCGACCTACCAGACTTACGAACTCGCGGCTGACGCGGCCCTGGCGCAACGGCAGTCACTGAGCCTGACGCTTGGTATTCCGGGCGATCCGCAGCGCCTGACCGAGCCCGCCCCTGCCCGGTACGACCGATGCGTCTCCCCGGCAGACTTCGCCCTGGCCGGTGAGCAGGCCCTGGAAAACGGCATGGAGGTTTCCCCCGCCCTGTGGCAACGCCTCAACCGTTTGGCCGAGGCCGTACTGGTGGAGAACTCCGAGCGCTCGCGCAGCGGTGCCGGCGGACGCTGAGCACAAAAGGAAAACCGGCCCGGACACCCATGGCACGCGTGGTGATCCGGGTCGTGCTGGCAACTGCCGAGTGCCGAGTGCCGAGTGCCGAGTGCCGAGTGCCGAGTGCCGAGTGCCGAGCCTAGTCAGCGGTATTTGTGACGGATTGCAATCGAAATCAACCCACGCAGCGAGTAGAACCCCACTAATTTCGAAACTTGCTCGCTGCGAGCAGCATTGGCGCTACCCGAAATCAATAAGAGTGTGATCCAGACAATCAACTGTTTCATGACTCGTCCTTGTCTTGAGCAGGCTCTACCACGAGCCATAGGGAATCCCGAACTTCTCGATATAGGCTTTGGACTCCGGCTCCAATGGCAAGGCATATTGGCCGCCACTTTGGCCTCCGTCCGGGCCCTCCTTCACCACCGTGCCCTGCACCCGTGCGACGTCGATAGCAGACAGGCAGGCCCCCATAAGCCAGACCCTGGCAATACCACCCGGCGCCAGGCCGATCGACAGCATGTCGCGATAATCCTCGCGCCACTGACCTCTGGCCGCACAATAGCCTCTCTCAGGCTTCACCATCGCCAGCCGGGTGGCCTCGGGAATCACGATGTAAACCTCGTAAGTTTGCGGTTCGGCCAGCGACTGCCAGCGCACGTAGAGCAAGCGTGGCAGGTCCGCCCCCAGTACCTGCTTACCAGCGCCGGCTCCAGGCCTCTCTGGCCAGCCCCGAGGATCGCCTTTGAGATTCTTGGGCGTATTAATCGCAGGTAGCCCACTCATGGCGCGACGAAACACGCGCTCCTGCACGTCCACGACATCGGCGGTCTCGATCCACACCTCCATGTAACTTGGAGCGCCAAAACCCAGCCGCCAGGAGTCGTAGGGCAGCCGGTGGGCGCCATTGGCACAGCCGGCTAACCAGAGCAGCAGCCCCAATGACAGCATCGCCTTGAGCTTATTCATTAGGATGCTCCTGGCGTCGCCGGCCTTCCGCCGGTCGGTTGATGAATACCGCATCCAGCACGCTGTTGTTCCAGCCCTTGGCGGCATTCCAGTTTGCCGAGAGGTGGATGTAGCGGCGGCGCAGCAGTGCTTCTTCCTCGGCGGTCAGCGGCATGAACGCCTCGCACAGGGCAAAAGCCTGGAGTTTTGCGGCGATGGGCTGCAGCTCGGCGGGCAAGGCAAAGGCCTGAGTACTGGGTACCGCTCTAAATGCTACTCCGGCACGCACTGCCAACTCCCGCATGATGCGTAGGTACACCAGCGACAGTTCGCCGCGCACGTCACGCTCACTGGCGATGGCGGCATACACGCGCTTTTCCGCCTGGGTATCGCGTGCACGGCGTCGGGTGGGCACCGACCAGGTGACGATATCCAACCCCTCGGGCGGCACATAGGCCAGCCAGTGGGGCGCCTCCTGATAGAAGCGCAACTTGGTGCGCGAAAAGGCACTACTGCGCTCGTTGGCGAGCTGATCAAGTTCAAAGCTGCTGTCTGGCTTGCTCAACAGCAGCTTCTCCCGGGCCAAGGGCAGGTAGCCGCCACCGATGTCCGAATGGCTGCCAGGCAGCACAATGTCCTGCACGGCCTGACTCAGCGAGAAGTTGTGGCGATACTCATCGCGGGCCACCAAGTGCAATATCTGGCGCGCCATGCCCGGTGCCAGTCGCAGTTCAAGTCCAGGGTTGTTGGCATCGTGCGCGCTGAAGTCGCCATCAAGGAGCGAGACAATGCCGGCCACGGTGTCGAACAGCCCAATGAAGTTGAGGACGAAATCACTGCGATGGCGCCAAGTGAAACCAGCTGCCAACAAGGACGACCCTGCCGGTAGCGAGCGGGCCAGCAAACTGTTCGCCCCCTTGAGCAGGTCGTTGGCACAATGTCGCGCAGCAGCAGCGCCACGACTGAAACCGAACAGGTCAATCTCGATCCGACGAATCTTGGCTTGGGGATTCGTGGCTCTGAAACGATCCAACTGCTTTAGAGCCAGGGCCGGCATCTGCTCGACCCGCGCCACCACGCCGGTCTCTCCCTTGCCACTGCCCTGACTGTAGATCGAGTCCCCCAGGCCACTGCGGGTGCCGATGCCTTCGAGGTAAACCTTGAGATAAGCCTCTTCCGCGCCTGACGGCAGTTGCAAGAACGCATCGTCTGGATAGAGCTCATGGAGGCGCGCCACGTTGCTGGCCTCGTTGCCGTAGCTGTTGTCCGGCGTGTTGCCTTCGCCGTCAAAGCCGTAGGTGGCGCAGTATTGCCGAATATCCTCACCGGCCTCCTGCGACATGCCCAGGCTGACCGCATAACAGCCCTCCGTGGTGGCACTGTTGGCCTGGTTGTTACCGGTGCCGTCGAAGAACAGCCCCAGGCGCAGCACGATGCCAGCGTCCTCCAGCTCCTCCTCTTCTTCCTCCTCTTCCAGCGGGCTGTTCGTGGTCGGTTTGGGAGCGGCCTGCAACGGAGCAGCAGCGAGCGGCATGGCGGCAATGACCGGGGAGGGGCTGCCCGTTGCCGGGGAGACGCTTCGATCCGAGCGGTAGGTGGCGCTTGGCAGGGAGTGGATCAGCCGAGCCCGGCATAGGCAGGTGCTGAAGCTGTCCAAGGTGCCAGCGATACGGACGCCCGCCATGAAGTGATGGATGCCGCCCGCAATTGAGTAGACCTTACCGTCCTTGCCGCACGTTACAACGTCGCCCTCTCGTGCTACGGGAATGCTGTGCATAGAAAAGGTCGGATGCCCTTCCAACACCGTTCCACCGCAGGTGGTTTTGTCGCCTAGGCGAATGAAATATCCGATAGCCACTGCATTCCCTCTCTACAAGGCGCTCCACGCAGGCAGAGCACCCTTTCCGTTGTTGATGGAGGCACCGGCTCACCCGCAGTCGAGTGTTGAGCAAGGCGCCTGTCCAAGGCTCTTCGGATGGCGCGTTGCGAGTAAATAGGAAAAGTCCGAAAGATCAGGCGCAGGGTCAGAATCATCAGCGCGGTGGATCACAATCCTTCGCCGGATGGGCATCGATCGTTCGACGCTTTACAACTATTTGACCGAGGCAAACGCAATGCCCAGCGGGCCGGCATTGCGCCATCCCTTACGACGCGTTGATGCAATTGCGGCAACGGCTCGACCGTTTGCCGAAGATAAGCCCGGAGCGGGCTGCCCAGGTGGCCACGATCGCGGAGCTATATGGCGTATCCACCCGCACCCTGTACCGCCGGCACGTGCCGCTGAGCTACGCGACAAGACGCTGGCAGCAGGGCTTCCGATTTATTGCGGGCCGAAGACCGGCTATGGACGTCAAGCAACGTGCCACGGGGGTATCCGACTGCGTCGCTGAGCAGTCCCGCGCGCCGGCACGGGCTTACTTGACGCTTTTGATGAGATTGTCGCGCAGCGCCACGATCGCCTTCTGGATCTGCTCGAACGCTTCCGGCTCCAGGCCGGTCGCCTGGCTGAGGCTCCCTTCCAGGCCTTTCTCACGCAGTGCTCGACCCTGGCTCGTCAAACTGAGTCGCACTTGACGTTCGTCCTCAGGATCTCGCTGCCGCTGAACGAGCCCCATCGCCTCCAGCTTCTTCAGGATGGGCGTGAGCGTGTTCGATTCGAGAAACAGCTTTTCGCCCAGTCCGCCAACGGTCTGATTGTCTTGCTCCCACAGCGCTACGATGGTGATGAACTGCGTATAGGTGAGCCCAAGCTGCTCGAGAACGGGTTTGTAAGCCTTTCCGAAAGCAAGGTTTGCGGAATAGACCGCAAAGCACAGGAAGTCGGAGAGTGGTGCGGGCTTTGCGGATGCCGCCTTGCTGCTGGGTTTCATAGGCTTCTCCCTGGGACGATGGCCATTGCCCCAAAGGAGCCGGCCATAAATCGCATACGATAATATCGGAACAGCACACACTCAATACCACACTGAGAGAACGCCCCGAGTGCCTGATCGCTGGTCGGATGGTCCCTGTTTCCGTAACATTCGCCCCCCTATTTTTGTCATCCCTCGCGACCGCACCCGCCGGTCCACAGCTCAGGTACACCATGAAACCAGCCCGTCTGCGCGCCGATGTCCTGGCCGGACTCACGACGTCGTTCGCCCTCGTTCCCGAATGCATCGCCTTCGCCCTGGTCGCCCACCTCAACCCGCTGATGGGCCTGTATGGCGCCTTTATCATTTGCACCCTGACTGCGCTGTTCGGCGGTCGACCCGCAATGGTCTCCGGCGCGGCGGGCTCGATGGCGGTGGTGATCGTCTCGCTGGTGGTGGAACACGGCGTGCAGTACCTGTTGGCCACCGTTTTGCTGGGCGGGGTGATCATGATCGCGTTCGGGGTATTGCGCCTCGGCAAGCTGGTACGCATGGTGCCCTACCCGGTGATGCTCGGTTTCGTGAATGGCCTGGCGATCATCATCGCGCTGGCCCAACTGGAGCATTTCAAGACGGGTGAAGACTGGCTGGGCGGCATCCCGCTGTACCTGATGCTGGGGCTGGTGGCACTGACCATGTCCATCGTCTACCTGCTGCCGCGCCTGACCCGCGCCGTGCCACCCGCGCTGGTGGCGATCCTTAGCGTCGGCCTTCTGGTCTACCTGCTCGGCCTGCCGACCCGCACCCTCGGCGACATGGCGCACATTGCTGGCGGCCTGCCCACGCTGGCCCTGCCGCAGGTGCCCTGGGACCTGGAAACCCTCAAGATCATTGCGCCTTACGCCGTGCTGATGGCGCTGGTGGGCCTGCTGGAAACCCTGCTGACCCTGAACCTCACCGACGAGATCACCGAGAGCCGCGGCTACCCGGACCGCGAGTGCGTGGCCCTGGGTGCGGCCAACATCGTCTCCGGCGCCTTCGGTGGCATGGGTGGTTGCGCCATGATCGGCCAGACGGTGATCAACCTCAGTTCCGGCGGCCGCGGCCGGCTCTCGGGGGTGGTCGCCGGGGTGATGATTCTGCTGTTCGTGCTGTTCCTCTCGCCGCTGATCGAGCACATTCCGCTGGCAGCGCTGGTGGGCGTGATGTTCGTGGTGGCCCAGCAGACCTTCGCCTGGGGCTCGCTACGGGTGGCGGGCAAGGTGCCGCTGAACGATGTGCTGGTGATCGGCGCGGTGACCGTCATTACCGTCTTCACCGACCTGGCCACCGCCGTTCTGTGCGGCATCGTCATTGCCGCCTTGAACTTCGCCTGGCACCACGCCCGTGAACTCTATGCCGACAGCCACGACGAAGCCGACGGCAGTAAGCTCTACCGGCTGCACGGCACGCTGTTCTTCGCGTCCACCACCCCCTTCCTCAACCAGTTCGACCCCGCCGGCGACCCGCACCAGGTGACCCTGGACTGCCGCCATCTCAGCTTCGTCGACTACTCGGCCATCGCCGCACTGAAGACCCTGCGCGAACGCTATGCCAAGGCCGGCAAGCACCTGCGCGTCGTACACCTGTCCGAGCGCTGCAAGAAGCTGCTCAAGCGTGCCGGGGAGCAGCACTAACCGCCCCTCGTCCGAAGGGCTGGCAGGACAGGGGGCGTTCGAGGGGATTCTCGCGCGGTCACGGGCCGGCGGATCACCACGTGGATACTGAGCACGGGGGCTCCGTCGTGTACTGCAACGAACTGGACGGGCATCGGTGTGAGAGGCTGTCGGTGAGTCATGCGCGACGGGGGTGAGGAACGAACGACCGCGAATTGAACCAGGCCGTACCCCGATATCGGCTGCGAATTGATGGGTATCGTGGCCTCCACCCATCCTACGATTGCATCCCACCACGGAGCGCAGCTCACGCCGTCCTCCCGTCCCGCTGAATACCCCTTGACCCTGAAGTAACTACAGGGTGTTCACTGCTGTCACTTCCCCTTGCAGGAACACCCCATGAAAACCGAACTTCACATCGCCATCGAGCAGGCCTTCCAGCAGGCCCGCGACGCCCTCGCCACCCGGGATCCGCAACGCGCCTACCCCTGGCTGGAGCGCGCCCACATCCTCAGCCAACGCCTGCCGCTGCTGCATACGCGCAGCCACTGGCTGATGCTGAAGGCAGGCTGGCAACAGGGTGATTATCGCGAGGTGACCGGCCAAGCCCTTCGCATGCCCGCCGCCCTGCTCTTCTCGCGAATCTGGGTACCCCTGGGTAACACCGGCCGGGCCAGAGTCAGCGCCCTCAAACCGATGCCGATGTCCGAGGAACTGCGCCAACTCCTGGGCTGAACCGGCTCGGGGCTTGGGGTGCGATGTTCCGCGCCGACTGAGAGCCTGATGAGTGGCGGTACATCTACCGCAGGACGCCGACGGAATACCGACGCACGTTTTCCTGACATCGACTACCGTAAAACTGTCCCCTTGCAGAGGACAATTGAAGTCGCCACGGTCGCCACCTCCCCCCGTAAGTTGACCGCACCGTGGCGGCCTTTTTTTGCCTGATTTTCTTGTGGGGGCGAATTCAAGGGCAGGCCTGCCCTACCCTCGCTTCACCGCTTGCAGGGTGTAGCTCAGTGGCAACCGCCAGCGGTCCCGATCCAGCCGCCACTCGCCCGCCTCGTCCAGCACCATTCGGCCGGGCAGTGCTTCCCAGGGAATGCTGTCGTGCTCTTCCAGGGCGGTGAGCTGCAGGTCATGCCGCAGCAGCGCTGTAACCACCTCGCCCAGACCATGGTTCCATTCATAGGACCGGGTGGCGGTCAGTCTGGCGTCGGTTTGCACGTAGGTGCTGTCGTCGTCCCATTCCATGGGCTCGGCCCGTTCGAAATAGGGGTACTCGATGACCAGCCCGTCTTCCCGCGCCTCATTTACCGCACAGAGCATCGGGTGCCCCTCACGCATGAACAACCGACCGCCCGGTTTGAGCAAGGCAGACACCACACGCGCCCAGTCGTCGATGCGTGGCAGCCAGTTGATCGCACCGATGCCGGTGTAGACGAGATCGAACGTACCCGCCGGCAGCACCTGGTCGGCAGCGTAGACGTCGGATTCGACGAAGCCGATTTCCTTCTCGCAGCGACGCGCCAGCAAGCGCGCCTGCTCAAGGGAGGCCGGGGAGAAATCGAGGCCGCTCATCCGTGCGCCCAAGCGGGCAAGGGACAGCGTGTCGGTGCCTATATGGCACTGCAGATGCACGCCGTTCTGGCCGGCGATATCGCCCAGTCGCGGCCGGTCGAAGCGCACCACATCCGACAGGTAACCCGGATCGCTGGCAAACGTCTCGGCGGCGTAGTCACGGGACGCGGCATGCAAGGGTGCACGCTCATCCCAGTTGACCTTGTTCAGTTCGAGGTAATCACTCATGAGGCAAGACTCCGTTCTTCCCTGGAAAAGAGCGGAACGCTACCCCTGCACCGTGCAACCGTCTACCAGTTCTGCACGAACAGCTGGATGCCTGTCAGCAGTAGCCCGGCCCAGGCAATGCGATAGAACCAGGTGTGATTCACCCGCCCCTGCAGCCAGATGCCCAGCCACACCCCGACCACCACGATGGGCGCCAGGGCCAGACTTGCGGTCAGGCTGGTGGTGGTGAACTGCCCAAGCAGCGCATAGGGCACCAGCTTGATGGCATTGGTCAGCAGGAAGAAGCAATTCACCGTGGCGACGTAGCGCACCTTGTCCATCTGCTGCGGCAGCAGATACATCATGATCGGCGGCCCACCCGCATGGGCGACGAAACTGGTGAAGCCCGCGATGCCCGACAGTAATGTGCCCTTGGCCACCTTCGGTGTACTGGGCGCCTGGGCCGCGGCGGCGTTTAGCACGTTGAGCAGGAAGAAGACGATGGCGATGCCGCCGATCATCAGGCCGATGAGTCGCTCGCTGAGCAGACCGAAGCTCAGGGTGCCCACCAACACACCGAGCAATGCGCCAGGGAGCATGATCGTCAGGTTGCGCAGGTCCCATTTGCCGTAGAAGCGGCGCAGGCCGGTGATATCCGCCATACAGAGAATCGGCAGCATGATCGCCGCCGCCTGGGTGGGCGGCATCATCAGGGCCAGCAGCGGCACCGCAATGCCCCCCAGAGCGCCGCCGAATCCCCCTTTGGAAATGCCCGTCAGCAGGACGGCGGGAATGCCCAGTAGAAACAGCTCGGCGAATGACATCGGTGGACAGCCTGTTCAGGTGGATAAACGGACGGGGCGCCATTATGGCGGGCTTTTCGCCGAGCGCCTTCGTCCTGGTGCCCCGAAACGGGCGGTCAGCGAACACCCCGGCCCAACTGACGCAGCGACGCAAGGGCAACCGTTCGTCCAGAAGCAAGCTCCCCCCCTATTGACGTCATTTTGCTTGTGCGCAAACATTATTCAATCGCATACGCTTTCATCGCATGCGACACACAAAGTAAAACCACCACCTGGCACCCGCTCCAAGCACACGAAATGATGAGGAACTCCCCATGACCACCAAGATCGATAAAGTCATTTTCACTGGCAAGACCCATACCACCGTAGCCCACCGCGAAGGCGCGTCGCGCAATGATCATGGCCGCCTCGACATCAAACTCTCGGCCCCCCGTGGCGGCAGCGCGAACTCGGAACTCCAGTTCGACGCAACCCTGCCCCACCCCACTGCCGAGCAACTGTTCGCTGGTGCGTGGTCGGCCTGCTACATCGCCGCGATCGGGCTCGTGGCCCAGCAGCGGAAAGTGGTACTGCCGAAGGACCTGACCGTCGAGATCGAAGTAGACCTGGGCATGACCGGTAACGCCTATTTCATTCAGGCGCGATTCAACGTCAGTTTCCCGGGCGTACCGCACGAAGTCGCCGAGGCAATCGCTAAGGAAGCCCACGAGATCTGCCCGTACTCCAAAGCCACTCACGGCAACATCGACGTCGCACTGAATGTGATCGCCGATTGATGCACCGCTCACCTAGCGCATCGCGAGCCACATAAAAAACCGCCCCGGCCTGAAAGCCGGGGCGGTTTTTTAGTTCGCGTGGCACGGTTGGCGTTGCCCTGGGCTAATTGCCCGCACGCCCCTCAGCCGACTCGAATATCGCCAGTAGATCCAGCACTGTGCTTTCCAGGTACTTCCCAGCCCGATAGTCCGGCTTCATGGCATCGCCACCGGCGATCACATCCTGCGGCCGTTCAATGAAACGACCAACCAGCGTGAAGCGTTCGTCCAGCACCGCCACGAGGGGGATCGGAATGCGTTCCAGTCCAAGGCGCTCCTGCAAATCGTCCTCCGCGCGCCCCTTGGAGATGATGGCCAGATCGACGCGCGGCTGCAGGCGATGCAGGAAGTCCATGACGGTGACGTTGATCTGGCAGTCCGGGCACCACATCTCACCCACCACCAGCAGGTGGTAGCGACCCTGCACGGCCTGCAGGCGCTGCCGAGTGATTTCGCTGAGCGCGCCGGGTTCGGCCAGTTTGCGCTGCACCGCCTGCACGGCGGCGATTTCTGCCGGCAGACCGCGGCCGACGAACGCGTCAAAGCGTTCACCGATGGCAAAGAGTTGCTCAAAGGAGGCCATGGGGGTGTCCCTCAACTACAGAAATAAAGGTGGCATCCCAGCAGAAATACCGGGGCACGGCAAATGGGCGAGATCCGTTTGACCACGCGGGCAGTCGACCTATCCAGAGGAGCAGGCCTTCGTTCACGGCATCGCCGCCAAGGTTCTGGTTCTAGCCGAAGCCTGCCCGCGGAACCGGTGGATCAGAGCAAGCGAGGGACAACTTCGGGCAAGGCCTAATCCATCGCCAGCATCAGGAACAGCCCCACCATCAGCAACGCCGACGCCGCCAGGGCGGTACCGGCTCGAACATGATTCCAACGCGTCCAGTGCTCCACATAATCGCGCCACGGAGCGACGGCATCGGGGCTGCCCGCGTTCAGCTTTGCCAGGGCGTTGTTGCGGGGGACGTTGCACACCAGCGTGACGCCGAAATTACCCAGCAGGTACATCAGGCTGCCGACGAGCAGGAAAAAGGTACCGGGCACCTCCCAATGCACGAAGGTGTAGAGCGTGAGCAGTGCGCAGGCCGCAGTCGTGCCCAGGAAGGTGGCGAGGAAGACTCGGTTGAGCACCGTCTCGTTGATGGCCTGCATGGCAGCGATGCCGGCTTCCGGCGCAATGCGCGCCAGCGCCTGCATCACGAAGTTGGAGAAAGCGAAGAACAGCCCGCCCATCAACCCGCAGGCAATCACGGCGAGAAAGGCGAGCACAAAGGCCAGGTCATCGATAAAGGGCATGGTCGGGTTCTCAGGGGCCTTTCAGTCGGGTCCAGGCCTCGTGCTTGTGAGGTTCAGGGGAGAAGCAAAGCAGATTTATGCTTGTTTGTGCATTCGCCTTGAGTCAATAACGACCTGCCGCTGCACGGTCGCAATCTCCGCAGCGAAACCGGGCCTCTGTACGAAAAATGCCAGCGCCAGACGACTTGTTGCACAACCCTAGTAGCCAAACACACCTGTCAGGGAAATCTCCTTGTCACTTTCCAGATTGCCCCACGGATCGGTCGGCAGGCGTACCCTGACTTTCGTCGCGGTAGGGTTTGCGAAAGGCACGCTTGCAAGTTGCGTGTTGGTATTCGTAGTTTTCCCCAACAGGCCATTCACGACCGCACGAATCAACAAATGCTCGCAGTTGTTGAACCCTTGCAGATACATGGACGGCCCGCCATACACACAGGGAAGGCAATACGCGCAGAGAATATGCTTCGCGTAGTTCTTCGGGATTCCCATGATATGGAATACCTCAGCACGCGATTTCCACCTATCGTTGGCGTTATCGGCATAACCCACGTATGTCGAGTTTTCGCCGGTGTTGTGAATGATGTAGATGCAGGCGGTGGTAGCCGGCGCGGGGTTTATCGACGGCGTGAAAGCAGTTCCGCAGGCGGGCCCCATCGTCCATGAGTGATGGGATTTGAAATCAAATTCCACAGTGGCCATTTTGGTACTCCCTTACCATTGGATTTAAGTGACGTACACGACTCATCGGCTCTACTGGGTGAAGCTGGATTAACGCCCTACCCAGAGCAACTGATTCGAGCCTGATATTGCTGGAAAGCGCTTGATGCTTAGTTAGCAGATGAAACCGCACAAACGGCCAGACCGGCAGGAATTGGCTCTCGCTACAGCCGCATGCGAACGGTATAGCACACCGTTCGTCCCCCATCCGCCTGCCTTGCTACGCCCCCGTGCATTCTGGATCAGACGAGGATTCCTACCGTCCAGTCGTCAATCGAGTTGCCGAGGACACGAGCATGGCTGAAGAAAACGAATCCAACCGGTATCTGCGTGAAGTCCGCCAATCGCCGATCCTCCGCTGGGCCCAGGGCCTGCAATGGTTCGGGGTGGTGATGTTCCTGCTGGCCGTCGGCTTGGCAGCGTTCACCGAAGTCACCTCCGCACCCGGTGGCGTCACCCTGATCGCGGTATTCGGCATGCTCGGGCTGCTGTCCCTGGTACCGGCGCGCTTCATCCTCACCGTGTACCTGATGAGCCCCGACAAGAAGCCCGGGAAAGACCAGCCTCGAAACTGACCGGCCATCACGGCACCTGAACGTAACAGGCCATTGGCCGGTCTGGTTTCAAACGCACACGGGAGGATTCGCATCATGGACAACCAATGGCAGATCAACGGCCCCGCGTATGAACAGAACGTGCATGGACTGGAGCGGGCCGGTTCCGTCGTCGGCGGTCTGATACTGGCCCGGCACGGCTTCCAGCGCGGTGGAGTGATGGGTATCTGGGATATCGGACTGGCCGCTGCCTTGCTGCTGCGTGGACTGACCGGCCACTGCTATGTGAAGGAAGTTCTGCACGACCGCCGCGAAGCCCTGAGCCACCTGCGCTCCGACCTGGAGCGCCTGCAACGAGCCGTGGACAAGCTGGCAAAAGAAGGCCCCGGCAAGGCGCCGGAGGCCTGAGTCACCGCTGGGCGCCTGGCGATCAGCGCACCGCCTTGCAGGACATCCCGGTGCCATACCAGGTCACCTTGGCTTCGCCCTGGTGCTCCCAGAAATCCATGCCGTCAGTGCTGTAGTGGGCACCGCTGGCGGCGGGCTGGCTGATGGCGATGGTCTGGTCGTTGCCATAGCTGAAGACCGCTGCAGTGGGCTCAAGGTTGTTATAGAACGCAGCGGTGAAAGGTTTGCTGTTATCCCCGCAGATGAACTCCACGGCCTTGGGCGCCATCACTGAGCCGGACTGGATCTGCAGCTCCACCAGACGCGTCTGGTAGCTCAGGGTCAGGCACTGGTTCTGATCGTCAGCCTTCCAGCACTCATCGCGCCCCTTGAGCCAGCCGCGCTGTTCTGCGCGCAGCCGCTTCTGGGTCGCCGCATCGGTCGCGGCCAGGGTTTTCTTGTAGACATCCGAAAGTTGGCGATCCAGAAGGCTCAGGTCGGCGCTCTTGCAAACCTGCTGCTCGACGCCCTGGGCCTTGGCGCAGTCGAAGGATGGACCGGATTCGGCCATGGCCAATGGGCTGGTGGCGCTGAGCGCCAATAGAAGTCCTTTTGCGGGAATCATTTCGGCCTCCAAGCCTGTGGTGGGGACGATTGCCAAGTAAAGCCCAGAGCGCCCGAAATATCCTCCCGGCAAAGGGATTACGGATCCTCCAAGCGTCGGGGAGTCAGGTCATCGTCTCCGAACAGATCAGGCTGCCTGATTAGGAAGAGGCTTTGCGCGTTCGATCCTGGCCCGACGGTCAGGCGAGTTAAGTGCTTCCAGATCGTTGCTGATATCGGCTGGAATCTGATTGGTGTGTTCGTCATGAAGGAAGTGAGCTCGGACGCCTGTAGGAGCCGGGGGGACGCCGAGTTCGTGCTGGCGAAAATGTCCGCGTTCGCTAGCAAGCTAGCTCCTACAAGGGATTCCAGGCGCTTCGACACCTAACGCAGACATAGCCTTCCTCACCTCCAGATTCTTCGCCAGGCGATTCTTGCGCCAAGAAGTCTATGCGACTACGGCCAAAGCGTGTGATCGCCCCCTCCAGCACAGGCCTCAATGCGGATGCAGCAACAGCGCGAACAACTCGGCATGGCCGCTGACGTTGAGCTTGTTGTAGAGGTTGCGCCTGTGCACCTTCACCGTCTCTGGTGAAATCCCCATGCGCTGGGCAATGGCCTTGCTGGAAAAGCCCTGGAGAATCAACCGCGCGGTGTCCGTTTCTCGCTCGGTCAGGCGCGCGTCGAATCGACCCAGGATGGTGGCCAGGTCGCTGGCCATCACTTCGTTCGCCGGCCCCTCCGGAGGCATGATCTGCACGTGCCTGCGCATGGCCGCCAGCACCCAGTCACGCACGCAGAGCAAGCGCCCGTGTTCGTGGTCGGCGAAGGCTTGCTCGCGTCCCAGCGAGAGGCTGAGCACGGCATCGTCCAGGTTGCAGATGAACTGCAGTTCGCCGCCTCCGACCACGGCGCGGAAGTAGCTCAGGTAGTACTCGCTTTGCAGGAACTGATCAGGCGCAATGGATTCAAGGCGGTGCAGGCCATCGGCGATGCCGTTGCACGCGGCCAGGTAGAAGGGATCGAGCAGGTAGCGACCCGCGCAGTAATCGGCCAGGTCCTCGCGTTCGTCCAGCCCGCCGCGGAACTCGAAGTCGGCCAGCAGCTGCGGCACGCGGCCCGGACGCATCAGTGCCACCAACGCGTTGTCCACGGGAACCAGCAGCCGCAGCGTATCCACCAGGCTGCGCCAGAAGCCTTCCTGCCCCAGGCTGGCGAACATGCGCGCCAGCCCCTGGTGCATCGGCAGTTCTCTCAACAAGGCTTCCACGCTCTACCCCTTTCGCATAACCCGTGATGGGAATGTCCAGCACCGCTTCGGACCTCTAGCCTCGGAACCCTCGACCACCAAGGGCCTGCCAGGGGCCAGGAGTGCCGCATCATGCTTCGTCACCGCTCGTACCTCAACCTCGGATTCGGTGCCTGCCTGTCGGCGTGGCTGTCGACCGCCGCAGCCGACGCACCCACCGTCCACGTATACAACTGGTACGACTACATCGGCCAGACCACGCTGGCGGACTTCAAGCGCGATACGGGCATCATGCCGGTATACGACACCTTCGACAGTGCCGAGATGCTGGAAGGCAAATTGCTCACCGGTGGCAGCGGCTACGACGTGGTGGTGGCCAGCAACTTCAGTCTGCCAACCCTCATTCAGGCCGGTGTACTGGAGCCCCTGGACCCGTCCCGGCTGCCCAACTTCAAGCACATGGATCAGGACCTGCTGGCCAAGCTGGCCGTCAACGATCCCGGCAATCGCTACGCCGTGCCTTACCTCTGGGGCACCAACGGCATCGGCTACAACGTCGACAAGGTCCGCGCCGCGCTGGGCGACCAGGCCCCGGTGAACTCCTGGGACCTGCTGTTCAAGGAGGAGAACCTGGCCAAGCTGAGCCAATGTGGCGTGGCGATGCTCGATTCGCCTTCCGAGGTACTGCCCATCGTCCTGCACTACCTGGGACTGCCACCCAACAGCACCAACCCCGACGACTACAAGAAAGCCGAGGCCTTGCTGCTCAAGCTGCGCCCCCATATCGCCTATTTCAACTCATCGAAGTTCATCAGCGACCTGGCCAACGGCAACATCTGCGTGGCCCTGGGCTGGTCCGGCGGCATGCTGGAAGCCAGGACCAACGCCGAGCAGGCTGCGAATGGCGTGAAGATCGAATACAGCCTGCCGACCGAAGGCGCGCCCGTGTGGTTCGACACCCTGGTGCTGCTCAAGCAGTCGCCGCACCCCGACCAGGGCCTGGCGTTCATCGACTACCTGATGCGGCCGGAAGTCATCGCACCGATCTCCGATTTTCTCCGCTACCCCAACGGCAATCGCAACGCCACGCCGATGGTCGCCGAAGCCACCCGCAACGACCCCAGCGTTTATCCGCCGGCCGAGGCCATGGCCAGGCTGTTCACCCTGGAGCCACTGCCCAAGAAAGCCGAACGCGTGCGCACGCGCGTCTGGAGCAAGGTGAAGAGTGGCCAGTGATCCAACCCTCCATCCTTCCTGTAACCACCTGCCATGAGAAAAACGATGAAACCACGTGCCCGCGACCTCGGACTCCAGTTTGGCCAACTGCAACCTGGCTTCCTCAATGCCATTACCGATGTACCCGGCGTGCGGGTCGGCCATTGCGATATACGCGGCCGCTCGGCCGAAGGGCGTGATATCCAGACCGGCGTCACGGTGATCGAACCACGCCCGGGCTCGACCAACCTGCAGCCCTGTTTCGCAGGCGTCCACATCCTCAACGGCAACGGCGATGCTACCGGCCTTGAGTGGATTCGCGAGGCTGGCCTGCTGACCAGCCCGATCGCCTTCACCAATACCCACAGCGTAGGCACCGTGCGGGACGCACTGATTGCCCTGGACCGCGAGGAGCAACCCCAGGATGGCCGGCTGTACTGGAACATGCCGGTGGTGCTGGAAACCTTCGATGGCCTGCTCAACGACATCAACGGCTTTCACGTGCGTACCGAGCATGTGGCCCAGGCCCTGGGCAATGCTGTAGATGGCCCGGTGACCGAAGGCGCGGTCGGCGGCGGCAGCGGCATGATCTGCCATGAGTTCAAGGGTGGCATCGGTACCGCCTCGCGCCGACTGAGCGCCGAGCAAGGCGGCTGGACGGTCGGCGCCATCGTACAGGCCAACCACGGTGTCCGGCGGGAGCTGCGCGTCGATGGCTACCCGGTGGGCCGCTACATGGAGCAGGTGGACTCCCCCTTCCTCAAGGCCCGTCTGCCACACCCTGGCATGGGCTCGATCGTCGTCTGCCTGGCCACTGACGCGCCCTTGCTGCCGCACCAGTGCACGCGCCTCGCCCAGCGCGCCAGCATCGGCCTGGCCCGAACCGGTGGCGGAACGGAAGATCACAGCGGCGACATCTTCGTGGCCTTCTCCACCGGCAACCAGCACCTGCCGGCCCCCGCCTACGAGGCCAAGGGTGCGCCGACCTGCGACAACCTGCGCATGGTCAACAATGACCACATCAGCGAGTTGTTCCTCGCCGCCGCCGAAGCCGTGGAAGAAGCCATCATCAACGCGATGCTGGCCTCGCCCACCACCGAAGGTAACGGCCATAGGGTGCCGGGGCTGGACGTCGAAGCCCTGACCAAGGCGCTGCACCAGGCGGGCTGGCCGGGCCAGAAACCCTGACAAGGGCGAACGCTTCCTGTGGGGGCGATTTCATTCGCCCCCACAGGAGAAGCCGCCGCCCGTGCCGAGCCGACCCAATAGGTTTACCATTGCGCCCTTTACTCTCCACTGGCTGCTCCCCAATGACCGACCCCGTCCGCTTGTCCAAATGCGTTATCGAACTCACCGGCTGTTCGCGCCGGGAGGCGGAGCTCTATATCGAGGGCGGCTGGGTGACGGTCGATGGCGAGGTGGTGGAGCAGCCGCAGTTCAAGGTTGAAGGCCAGACAGTCGCTCTGCTCCCTGGCGCCACGCCCGACCCGCAGGAGCCGGTGACGCTCTTGTTGAATCAGCCCGCCGGCCTGTCCTTCGAAGCCGCCCAACGCGTGCTCAACCCTGAAAGCCGCTGGCCGGAAGACCGTGCCACTGTGCGCCTGCTGCGCAGCCACTTCGCTCGCCTGACCACCACCCTGCCGCTGCAACCAGGCGCCAGCGGGCTATTGGTGATGACCCAGGACTGGCGAGCCCTGCGCAAGCTCAACGAAGACGCGAACAAGCTGGAACAGGAATATGTCGTCGAAGTCACCGGCACGATGCTGGACAAGGGCCTCGAGCGCCTGAAACGGGGCATCAAGGTCAAAGGCCAGGACCTGCCACCGGTGAAGGCCAGCTGGCAGAACGAAACCCACCTGCGCTTCGCCCTGAAGAACCCCAAACCAGGCCTGATCGCCGCCTATTGCAGCGCCGTTGGCCTGAAGGTCGTCGGTATGAAGCGCATCCGCATCGGCGGCGTGCCCATGGGCAAGGTGCCGGTCGGGCAATGGCGCTACCTGGGGCAGGCCGAGCGGTTCTGAGGCACGGCGGCATCCTGTAGGGGTTGAGTGAAGACTCGTAGGATGCACTGCCGCATCCTACAAGGAATTCGCCCTCGCATTCCCGGCGAACGATTCCGGAAAATCCTCCCGCAAGGCTGCGGAAATCCACTGGCTGAACCACTCCACATCCGCCGACACCGGCCCTGGCGGCGTCAGCAGTTGGTAACTCTCCAGCGGCACATCCACATCGACGGCCTTCACCAGGCGGCCGTTCTCAAGCTCCTGGCGCACCAACACCTCATTGGCCAGGGCGATGCCTCGCCCGCCTTCGGCCAGGGACAGCACGTAGTCGTTGCTGACGTAAAGCACGTCCGCACTCACCTGCACCTCTACGCCGACACGGGCGAACCAGAGGTTCCACCATTCGCTGTCGTAGTGGATGAGGTCGTGGCGGGCCAGGTCCTCGGCGCGCTCGATGGAGCCGCTGTGGGCCAGGTACTCCGGTGAACACACGGGGAACACCCGCGGCTGCATGAGGATCGTACTAGCGCTGCTGTAATCCCCCGGCATGCCGTAGACGATGCCGAGGTCTGCGCTCTTGCCGTCGACTTCGGTGAAGGTGGAATTGGGTTCGATGACGATCTTCAGCCCCGGCCGCATGCGGCTGACGGCCTCTAGCTTGGGCGTCAGCCAGCGCTTGGCGAAGGCCGGCACGGCGAGGATCTTCAGCCAGCGCACTGCACCTTTCTTCGCCACTTCGTCGCCGGCATCGGCGATCTGCGCCAAAGCGGAGCTGATGCGCGCGTAGTACTGGCGCCCAGCCGGCGTAAGCTCGACGCCACGCGGCGTACGGTTGAACAACTGCACCCCCAGCCACTCTTCCAGCAGCTTTACATGGCGACCGATGGCGGGCTGGGTGACATGCAGGGCCTTCGACGCAGCGACATAGCTGCCCAACTGGGCGGCAGCCTCGAAGGCGCGCACCGCGTTGAGAGGGGGCAAACGGCGAATGGGCATGGACGCGAGGGCACCTTTTTGCTGTTAGTTTTTTTAATAGCACATGTAAGAAAATTGAGCTTTATAGCCTGCATCCCCTGCCAGATGATCGGCCCCGAGGCACGAAGAACAACAACCTCGCCCGATCAACTCCCTGTTGCCCCGGCATTGCCGGGACTG
Organism: Pseudomonas sp. BN415; assembly: GCF_029871195.1. Classification (NCBI taxonomy): domain Bacteria; kingdom Pseudomonadati; phylum Pseudomonadota; class Gammaproteobacteria; order Pseudomonadales; family Pseudomonadaceae; genus Pseudomonas; species Pseudomonas sp. BN415. The sequence goes on along the minus strand of NZ_SSOK01000063.1, from coordinate 147,538 downwards.
CCTAGAACAACAATCGAAAGCCCGAGGCCCGGAACGTCCGCCAGCATACGCGGCCGCCCGAACCACGGGGAACAGGAGAAGTAGTGATGAATGCTGTGCATGTCCCGTTGCCCGCGGCGGCGGTCTCGGTTCGTTCGGTACGCAAGGTGTATGGCGACCCGCAGAACGGGCCGGTAGCCCTGAAGAGCGTGGATCTGGATATCCGCGACAACGAGTTCTTCACCCTCCTCGGCCCATCCGGCTGCGGCAAGACCACCCTGCTGCGGATGATCGCCGGGTTCGAGTTCCCCAGCGCCGGGGAAATCCTCCTCTACGGCGAGAACATCGCCGACCTGCCACCCTTCCAGCGGCCGGTCAACACTGTGTTCCAGCACTACGCCCTGTTCCCCCACATGACCATCACGGAGAACCTCGCTTTTGGCCTGGAGTCCCACCCCATGGGCAAGCGCATGAGCCGCGCCCAGGTCGCCGAGCGGGTCCGCGAGATGCTCGCGATGGTGCAGATGGAACGCTTCGCCGAGCGCCGTCCGAGTCAGCTGTCCGGCGGCCAGCAACAACGCGTCGCACTGGCCCGCGCCCTGGCGCCGCATCCCAAGGTCCTGCTGCTGGACGAGCCACTCTCGGCCCTTGATCTCAAGCTGCGCCAGGCCATGCGCGAGGAGCTCAAGAGCATCCAGGCGCGCACCGGCATCACCTTCATCTTCGTCACACACGACCAGGAAGAAGCCCTGGCCATGTCCGACCGTATCGCCGTGCTCTCCGAAGGCCGGGTGCAACAGGTCGGGCGCCCGGACGAAATCTACGAGCAGCCACGCAATCGCTTCGTGGCGGACTTCATCGGCGAAACCAACTTCATCGAGGCACGGCTGCTGCAGGAAGACGGCCCCCAGGCGATCTATCAGGGGCCGGGCGGCAAGCCGTTCCGCGCCACCGCCCGCGAAGGCGTCAAGCCTGGCCAGGACGTCTGCCTGTCGATTCGCCCGGAACGCCTACACCTGGTGGAGCCGGCCCAGAGCGGCGCAATTCCCTGCCGCGTCGACAACCAGGTCTACCTCGGCACCGACCTGCACTACCACGTCAGCCTCGGTGATGGCAGCCGCCTGACCGTGCGTACGCCAAACCGTGGCGGCCAGAGCCCGCGCTTCCGCCCCGGCGAAGCTGCCGCCCTGCTGCTCGATCCGGACAGCGCCAGCGTACTGCTGGATTGAACCCGTCACCTGCCAACGGTCAACTGCCATGAACCCGACATCCCTTGCGCCCGGTGCCATGCTTGCGCGCCGCCAGGCCATGCAGAGCTTCCTCGGCGTGTCGCCCGCCCTGGTCGCCATTGGCCTGTTTCTGATCCTGCCGATCCTGATCGTGGTGGCCTATTCGCTGATGGAGGCCAACCCCTACGGCGGGGTCAACCGCGTCTTCAGCGCCGAGTCCTACCTGTCGTTGCTGTTCGAGCGCCAACTCGACGACAGCCTCGCCTTCGCCGACTCCTACCTGGTGATCGCCCTTCGCTCGGTGGGCATCGCCGCCGCCACCACCCTCACCACCCTGCTGGTGGGTTTCCCGGTCGCGGTCTGGCTGTCCATGCAGCCGCCCCACCGGCGCGGCCTGCTGATCTTCCTGATCACCGTGCCCTTCTGGGCCAACCTGCTGATCCGCACTTACGCCTGGATCCTGCTGCTGCGTGGCACCGGCGTGGTGAACACCGGCCTGATGGGCCTGGGGCTGATCGACCAGCCGCTGGAACTGCTCTACACCGACGGCGCGGTGCTGCTCGGCCTGGTCTACACCTACGCGCCATTCGTGGTGCTGCCGATCTACGCCTGCCTGGAGAAGATGGACATGCGCCTGCTGGAAGCCGCGCAGGACCTGTATGCGGGCCGCGTGCGCACCCTGCGCAAGGTCGTCCTGCCCATCGCCCGGCCGGGCATCCTCGCCGGCGCCATCCTCACCTTCGTGCCCTGCCTGGGCGCCATGATCGCCCCGGAACTGCTGGGCGGCGGGACGAAGATGATGCTCGGTAACCTGATTTTCCGGCAGTTCAGCGACGCCCGTAACTGGCCCTTCGGCGCAGCCCTGTCGTTGGTGCTGATGGCCGCGGTGATGCTGGTGCTGACCTTCTATGCGTTGCGCGCCGAGCGCCAGCGCCTTGCACGCGGAGGTATGTGATGTTGCACCTGTTGAGCAATCGCCGTCTGGGCGTCCAGGACTTTCCCGGCTTCGGCGGTTTCAGCTTCCTGTTCTACCTGTACCTCTACGCGCCGATCCTGGTGCTGGTGATCTTCTCCTTCAACGCCAACCAGTCGGCCACCATCTGGACCGGTTTCAGCCTCGACTGGTACCGCGCCGCCTTCGCCAACCAGGCGCTGCGCCAAGCCGCCGGCAACAGCCTGCTGATCGCCGTGTGCGCCAGCCTGGCGGCCACCGCCATCGCCACCCTGGCGGCGCTCGGCACCTCGCGGGGCGCGAAGTTCAAGGGCATGCGCCTATCCATCGGCGCAATCATGCTGCCACTGGTGCTCCCGGAGATCGTGGTCGGCGTCGCTACCCTGGCGCTGTTCTCGACCCTTGGGCTGTCGCTGGGCTACGGCAACCTGATCATCGCCCACACGGTGTTCTGCATTCCCTTCGCCTACCTGCCGATCCGAGCCCGGCTCGACGACATGGACCTGTCCCTGGAGCAGGCCGCCGCCGACCTCTATGCCGGCCAGTGGCGCACTTTCCGCAAGGTCACCCTGCCCCTGCTGATGCCGGGGATCGTCTCCGGGCTGATGCTGGCCTTCATCGTCTCGCTGGATAACTTCGTGATTTCGATGATGGTCTCCCAGGCTGGCACCACCACCTTGCCGATCTTCATCTTCGGCCTGCTGCGAATGGGCGTAACGCCCGACGTGAATGCGGTTTCCACCTTGATCCTCGGGGTCTCCGTGCTGTTCGTGACCCTGTCCTATCTGCTCGGCAAGAAGAAACACTGAACTGGAGAGCCAACCCATGAATGCAGTGATAAAAACCCTGGGCGCCGGCCTGGCGCTGGGCCTTAGCCTGTCCGCCCAGGCCGACGGCCAACTCAACGTAGTGAGCTGGAGCGGCTACTTCTCGCCGCAGATCCTGGAGAAGTTCCAGAAGGAAACCGGCATCAAGGTCACGGTGGACTCCTACGACTCCAACGAAACCCTGCTAGCCAAGCTCAAGCAGGGCGGCACCGGCTACGACGTGGCCATCCCCTCTCACCAGTTCGTGCCGATCCTGGTGCAGGAGAACCTGCTGGAGCGCTTCGACCCGGCACAGCAGCCCTACTACGCCGGCATCGTCGACAACCTGAAGAAAAGCACATGGGACCCGGAAGGCGCCTACTCCGTGCCCTTCATCTGGGGCACCACCAGCGTCGTGGTGGACACCAGCACCTACAAGGGTCCGACCGACAGCCTGGCGCTGCTCTTCCAGCCGCCGGCCGAACTGCAGGGCAAAATCAACATGTTCGACTCGGCCAGCGAAGTGATCGACGCCGCCAGCGTCTACCTGGATATCCCGCTGTGCAGCGAGGACCCCAAGCAGATGCAGCAGGTGCTGAACCTGTTGAAGGCGCAGAAGCCCTTCGTGAAGACCTACAGCTCCAAGGCCGGCTCCATCCGCGAGAACCTCGCCTCGGGCGAGATCGACATGTCGCTGTTCTGGGGCGGCTCGTCCATGCGTGCTCGCGAAATGAAGCCTAGTCTGCGCTACCTCTATCCGAAGGAAGGCGTAATGGCCTGGGTGGACAACCTGGTGATCCCCAAGGGCGCACGCAACCCGGATAGCGCGAAACGCTTCATCGCGTTCCTCAGCCAGCCGGAAAACGCCGCACTGACGCAGAATTTCCTCAAGCACCAGAGCCCGGTCAAAGGCGTGGAACCCTATCTGGACGCCAGCCTGAAGGACGCTCCGGAACTGCACATCCCCGACGGCACCAAGGTGCTCTTCAGCAAGACCTGCGGCGAAGGCGCCATCCGCCTGGCCGACCGCGTCTGGACCAACCTGATGCGCTGAGCCGCCTGGCCCCGCTCGCCTGGGCGGGGCCTCCCGCAATCCGCCGTTTACCCAAGGCAGAACCATGAGCAAGAACGAACCCATCAGTGAGCTGGTGCAACTGCCGGCCCACCAGCTTTCCCTGCGCATCCGCCAGCGCCAGGTGTCCTGCCGCGAGGTAATGCAGGACTACCTGGCCCATATCGAGCGTTTCAACCCTCGGGTGAATGCCCTGGTCAGCCTGCAACCGGCCGAACAGCTGCTGGCCGAAGCCGACCAGCGTGACGCGGAACTCGCCCGTGGCGACTACAAGGGCTGGATGCACGGCCTACCCCATGCGGTGAAGGACCTGTCCCTCACCCAAGGCATCCGCACCACCTTCGGCTCACCGTTGTACAAGGACCATATCCCCGAGCGCGACGGCATCATGGTCGAGCGCCTGAAGGCCGCCGGCGCCCTAATCATCGGCAAGAGCAACACCCCGGAATTCGGCCTCGGCTCGCAGACCTACAACCCGCTGTTCGGCGCCACCGGCTGCGCCTACGACCCATCTCGCACCGCCGGTGGTAGCAGCGGCGGCGCGGCGGCGGCGCTGGCCATGCGCCTGGTGCCGGTGGCCGACGGCAGCGACATGATGGGTTCGCTGCGCAACCCGGCGGCGTTCAACAACATCATCGGCTTCCGCCCCTCCCAGGGCCGGGTGCCCTTCGACGACGCCGCCGACCTGTTCCTCGACCAGTTGGGCTACGAAGGTCCCATGGGCCGCAATACCCGTGATGTCGCCCTGCTGCTGTCGGTACAGGCCGGTGGGGACGCGCGCTCGCCGCTGTCCATCGCCACCGGCAGCCAGGACTTCGCCGGCGACCTGGACCGTGAATTCAAGGGCACCCGTCTCGGCTGGCTGGGCGACTTCGACGGCTACCTGCCCATGGAGCGCGGCGTACTGGAGCTGTGCCGCAAGGCCCTCAAGGACTTCGAAGCCCTCGGCTGCACAGTCGACGAAGCCCGGCCTGACTATGCCATGGCCCAGCTCTGGAGCACCTGGCGCACCCTGCGCCATTGGCAGGTGGCCAGCTCACTCGGTGGCCACTATGCGGACCCGGCCAGGCGCGAGCAACTCAAGCCGGAAGCCATCTGGGAAGTGGAGAACGGCCTGCAACTGTCGGCCATGGACGTGTCCCGCGCCTCCGCCGCTCGCACCGACTGGTACCGCGCCATCTGCCAACTGTTCGAACGCTACGACTACCTGCTGCTGCCCAGCGCCCAGGTGTTCCCCTTCGACAAGACCCAGCACTGGCCAAAGGAGATCGCGGGCCGCGCCATGGACACCTACCACCGCTGGATGGAAGTGGTGATCCCCGCCAGCCTATCCGGCTGCCCGGCGGCCAACGTGCCGGTGGGTTTCGACAGCCGCGGCCTGCCCATGGGCCTGCAGATCATCGGCCCGCACCAGGCGGACCTCGCCGTACTGCAACTGGCCCATGCCTTTGAGCAGGCCAGTGGCTGGACCCAGCGTGTGCCGGGGTGCCTGGTGGTTTGAGGGAGTCTGCCGTGCTTTGTGGGGGCGAATTCATTGGCCGAGGGATGCGCAGCGTCCCCGAAAACCCAAGGGCAGCCCTTCGACCGGCGCATGAATTGGCTGTATCTGCATTGCCCGTAGGAGTTGGCTTGCCAGCGAATTGCCCCGTTTCGCTGGCAAGCCAGCACCTACAAGGCTCTTGGCCCGATGGTCAATCTCTCGCAACAGCAAACGCAGACATGGCGAATGAACTCGCCCCTACAACTGCTGTTCCTGGCCGGTACGGCTTTCCTGCGGTCGCTGGCCGGACGATGCCGTTCGTTCGGCTGGGTTGGCGCTCAGGCGCTGGAACTCGAACACCGGCGTCTTGGCCGGTTTGCTTCGGAGGGCGACGCTACCCGGCCCCTGGCCGGCGTACTGGCCGTACACGCCCAACATGAACATGCCAATCACCATGAAGATGGCGGCACGCTCGATCGACCTGGGGTTCTTGCCGGAAGGCTGGTGCAGGACCTGCAGCCTCGGCGAACGGGATGCGCGCTTCATCAGTCGTCCAGGAGCCGGTCCATCAATTCCAGGCCCAGGCGCTGGGTGCTGGATTCGTCCCGCAGCTCGCGCTGGCTGATGCCGGCCACCTTGGTCCGGGGGATGGCGAGATGCTGGTTGCGCAGGGTGATGGAATAACTGCCATCAGGCTCCCACAAGCACTCGAACTGAAAGGTGACGCTCATTTTGTTCAAGGTGTCCTCAACCTGGCGAAGCATCAAATTATTCATTCTCAGTCCTCCCCACCAATCGAGTGGCCGGACTGAAAAACCTAGCAGGGAAACTCGCCACGTAAATGTCATTGGGCGGCTATTCATCGGAAAGCTTCTTCCAACTCAGTGACAACCCCGTTGCAGAGCCTTTGCAGACAAACGGTCCTTGAAACCTTCCTCAGCGGGTACGTCACTTGCCATAAGGCAAGTTCGAGGCGGCCCGCATGCCCAACGATCCTGTTGCACCCGTGTTCGGCGTCGAGGAAAGCTTCTTCCTGGTCGACACACGCAGCCGCAACCTGCCAACGCAACTGCCGGATGGATTTCTCGAGGCGGCGCGAGACGCGTTCAGGGAAGGCTTCAGCCAGGAAATGTTCCAGAGCGTCGTGTGCCTGGACATGGCCCAACCGACCCTGCTGGAAATCAATGAGGCCCGCGCCTGCCTGTTGGAACGGCGTACCCGCCTGGCCGCCATCGCCAGGGAGCATCAGCTGGCGCCACTTTGTGCGGGTTCCCACCCCTTCGCCGACTGGCATGTGCAGGTGCCGTCGGATGACCCGCACTACCAGCCCCTCTTCGAAGACCAGCGGATGATCGCTCACCGCAGCCTGGTCTGCGGCATGCGCGTGCATGTGGTAGTGCCGCTGGAGATCGACCGCATCCAGGTGATGAACCGGGTACTGGGCTGGCTTCCGCTGCTGCTGGCGCTGAGCACCTCATCGCCTTTATGGAACGGCCGCCCAACCGGGTTGATGAGCTATCGCCAGGCGGTGTGCGCCGAGTGGCCGCACAAGGGCATTCCCGAGCACTTCCCCGACGAGCCTGCCTTCGACGCCTATCTGCAGTGGCTGATGGCCTCGGGATCGATACGCCGCGAAGGCGACCTGGCCTGGTGCATTCGCCCATCGCCACGCTTTCCCACCCTGGAACTCCTCGCGGCCGATGCCTGCCCCTCAGTGGAAGACGCCCTGTGCATCGTCGCCCTGTTCCGCGCCCTGGTCAGTTGGGCCATGGCCCAGGACGATGGCGACCCGCAAGACGCCCCCTTGCAGCGCCTGGTCCTGAAGGAGAACCACTGGCGCGCCATGCGCTTCGGCATCCACGGCATGTACCTCGACGGCTCGGGCGAGGCCAGCCTCTCTGCCGGGGCTTGGCTGGCAAGGGCGTACGCCTGCTTTGGCGAACTCGCCGAGTCGGAGGGTGATGGCCAGGCTTTCGTCCGTGGCCGGCACGTGCTGCGCTACGGCAGCAGCGCCGACCGGCAGCTACTGCGCTACCGGGAAGCCCTGCAGTCCGGCCTGCCCCGGCAGCAGGCGCTGGTGGCCGTCATCGACGAGCTGATTGCCGAAACCAGTGGTGGTTAACCGACCGGGCTGACCTTCAAGACACAGGAAATGCTCTGGGTGCGGCCGTCCCAGATATAGCGGAAGTGCGCGCCCTGCACCGGCAGGGTGACCGCAGGCGGGCGGAAGGCCGCCACGCACTCGTGGCCCGGCAGGCGCACGCTGTTGTACAGCAGCCCCCACTTGCCGGCATTGCGGTGAAGCCCAGCGAAGGCCTGGCTGGTGCCGTAACTGGCCATATCCGGATCATGCAGCTCGACACGGTCGCGCACATCGAGCATCGGGCTGACCACCTTGTTCACATAGGCCCGTAGCGTGATTTCAATGCTCGCCTCCCGGGTGGCACGCCAGAAGTGCTCCTGGTGGTAACGGGTTTCGGCGATGGCCGCGTCGAGGGAGCTTGCGCAGTAGTAGACGCCGAAACTGCCGTCGGTAAAGCGGCTGGCGCGACCAATATGGGTGAACACGGCCATCACCACGGTAGCGCCGCTGCCACTGACACGGTCTTCGGGGGCAACGCGGGAAATCTCCCCCACCTGGTCGCGCAAGCGGTCGTTGGTCATGGCCTCGATGGCGTAGGCCAGGTCCAGCTCATCGGGGTCGAGGGTGTCCTCGAATACGGAAATGGGCGGGAAGGCGCTGTTGACCAGGCGATAGGCCTTGTTCCAGTCGGGAATCCGTTCCACCAGCAACTCCTCGGTCATCAGCCTCGCACTCCATCGAGATAACGGCGCACATCGGCCACATCCACCACCTGGCCGCCGAGCATGTATTCCAGGGCGCTGCGGCCGTTGAAGGGTGCCGCGCTGTTGGGCTTGTGCACCCATTCGTAGGCACGCGCTTCCTGGTTGCTGAAGAGGATACGCAGGGACTTGTGGATGCCCATCAGGTAGGAGATGCGCTCCAGCGTGTCGTGTGGCAGGCGCACGCTGGGCAGCTTCTTGTAGCTGAAGTAGGTGGTGTTGCCGATGGAGCCGAGCAAGGTGCGCTGCTGCTCCTTGGAGCAACCCCACTTGTCCATCAGGTTGAAAAAGAACTTCAGGGCCACGCGGCCGGCTTCGCCGCTCTGGAGGTCCGGAATGGCATGGCGGGCAGGGCTGCTCATGGCGTCTCCTGGGTGAATGACTATGCGCTCAACTCTACTACTGATCCGAACTATTTCAAGTTTTCTATTCGTATACGGAGTCACTTTTGTCCCGCTGACGGCCTTCATGCGCGATCAATGGAAAAAAGCGCCAATGTACCGGAGCGCTCAGGACCTAGGCCCCACCGTCCACCCTGGCTAGAGTGCTGGCGCACGCCATTCGCGAGGGCCACCGCCATGCTCGACGCCACCACCGCCCGCCGCTCCCGTTACCTGGAGAACCGTCACCTGGCCCTGGCCCTGTTCGCCAAGCAGGGCTACGGCCAGGTGAGCATGCGCGACCTGGCGGCACAGCTGGGAATCAAGGCCGGCTCCATCTACCACCACGTGGAAAGCAAGGAAGCGCTGCTGTTCGAGTTCATCGAAGAGCTCTACGAGCAGTTGCTGGACAATGCCGCCCTGGCCACCCGCCGACACCGCGACCCCGCCACGTGCCTGGCCGCGCTGATCGACGCCCACCTCGCCCTGCATCAGCCCATGGGCCTGCACTTCCGCCTCGCCGAACTGGAAGCCCGCTGCCTCTCCGGCGAGCGCCTGGAACAGGCCCGCGCACTTCGCCAAGCCTATGAAGCCGCCCTGCTGGAACCCTTGCAGCAACTGGCCGGCCAGCCCCTGGATGCCGCCGGACGCGGTGCCGTAGCCGGCATCGTGTCACTGCTCAACCAGTTGCCTGCCTGGCTGGACGCCAGCGGCCTGCCGGCTGAACAAGGGCTGGAGTTGATGAAACGGATGGTCCTGGGCAGCGTGCGCGGTGCCATGCGTCTGCCCTGAGGCGGGTGCACCGTCGCAAACAGCCGGGCTACCGACCGGGCAGCCCATCAAACTGCATGGCGATTGAAATGGCTCTGTCTGCGTTAAGTGTTGAAGGTCCTGGAATCCCTTGTAGGAGCTCGCTTGCTGGCGATTTCGGACGGTGCGTCAGGCCGGAAGAAACCGCATCTCCTTGCTCTCGCCCAGCAGGAACGCCCGGTTGTACTCGGCGCTTTCGCGCAGGTACTCCGCCGCCAGGGCGATGCGTTTCAGCTTGCGCAAGTCCTCGCGGTAATACATCCAGAACTGCCGCGTGACCTCCACCTGCCCCGGCAGCACTTCCACCAGCCGCGGGTCGGGCCCGGCAATGAAGCACGGCAGGATGGCCATCGCCCGGCCCTGCAGCGCCGCGTGGTACTGGGCGATCACGCTGGTGCTGCGCAGATGGCTGACCGCGCCGGGAATCACATCCTCCAGATAGAGCAGCTCCGGGCTGAACGCGAGGTCATCGACATAGGTGACGAACGCCCGTCCGGCCAGGTCCTCGCGGCGTTCGATCGGTCCCTGGCGTTCCAGGTATTCGGGCGTCGCGTATAGCCGCAGCCGGTAGTCGCACAGCCGCGAGCAGACATAAGGCCCCCGCTCCGGGCGCTCCAGGGCAATCGCGATGTCCGCGTCGCGGCGCGACAGGCTGATGAAGTGCGGCACCGGCAGGATGTCCACCGAAATGTGCGGATAGCGGTCCTGGAAACGGCTCATCTGTGCCGTGATGAAGTAGGACCCGAAACCTTCGGTGGAACCGATGCGCAGATGCCCGGACAACGCCAGGCTGGTGCCCGAAACCTGCTCGCAGGCGGCCTGCAGGGTGCTCTCCAGCGACTCGGCATAGCTCAGCAGGCGCTGCCCCTCCGGCGTCAGGACAAATCCGGCATTGCGTGATTTCTCGAACAGCAGCGCGCCCATGCCCTGCTCCAGGGCACGGATGCGCCGCGACACCGTGGTGTAGTCCACATCCAGGCGCCGGGCAGCGGTGCTGGCGGTACGGGCGCGCGCCACTTCGAGGAAGTACTTGAGGTCGTCCCAGTTCAGGCGGCCGACCAGGGTAGGATTTTTTTGCATATCGAACCGGTTTTTTTGGCTATTCCAAGGCGTATTTGTGCCTACCTATACTCGGTCCAACGCACCTTGGCCAGCTTCCAGGGCCAGCCCGCCAGACAACAACAAAGGAAAGGCGACCATGAGCGACAACCGGCATCCCTTCGTCACCGCCCGCGACTTCCTGTTGGCCCATCGCACCGACTACGACACCGCCGTGCGCGAGTTCAGATGGCCGGAGCTAAAGGAATTCAACTGGGCGCTGGACTACTTCGATGTGATGGCCAAGGGCAACGAAGCCCCGGCGCTCTGGATAGTCGGCGACCAGGGTCGCGAGCAGCGCTACAGCTTCCAGGACCTGTCGACCCGCTCCAACCGCGTCGCCAACCACTTGCGCCAGCTCGGCGTGCAACGCGGCGAGCGCATCCTGCTGATGCTCGGCAACGAGGTTGCGCTCTGGGAGATCATGCTGGCGGCCTTCAAGATCGGCGCCGTGGTCATCCCCGCCACCGCGCTGCTCACCCCGGAAGACCTGCGCGACCGCCTCGATCGGGGCCGGGTCCGCCATGTGATCGCCGGCAGCGCCAATGTGCAGAAGTTCGACGGACTGGCCGGTGACTACACCCGCCTCTGCGTCGGCGAGCCGGTACCGGGCTGGATCAGCCACGCCGACGCCCTCGCCTGTTCCGGCGAATTCGAGGCCGACGGCCCCACCCTCGCCACCGACCCGCTGCTGCTCTACTTCACCTCCGGCACCACCTCCAAGCCCAAGCTGGTTCTGCACAGCCACCAGAGCTACCCGGTGGGCCACCTCTCCACCCTCTACTGGATCGGCCTGCAGCCCGGCGACGTACACCTGAACATTTCCTCCCCCGGCTGGGCCAAGCACGCCTGGAGCTGCTTCTTCGCCCCCTGGAACGCCGGTGCCTGCGTATTCATCTACGACGTCCCGCGCTTTTCCGCCCGCGGCCTGCTGGAAACCCTGGCCAGCCACGGCGTCACCAGCCTCTGCGCACCGCCCACCGTGTGGCGCATGCTGGTGCAGGAAGACCTCGCCGCCTACCGCTCGCGCCTCAGCCTGCGGGAGCTGGTGGGCGCCGGCGAACCGATGAACCCGGAGATCATCGAACACATCCGGCAAGCCTGGGGCCTGCCCCTGCGTGACGGCTTCGGCCAATCGGAAACCACCGCGCTGATCGGCAACACCCCCGGCCAGACGCTCAAGGTCGGCTCCATGGGGCGCCCGCTCCCTGGCTACCGCGTGGTGCTGCTGGATGCCGACGGCAACCCGCGTGAGGAAGGCGAAGTCGCGCTGCAGTTCGACCCGCGCCCCCTGGGCCTGATGACCTGCTACGAAGACAGCCCGGAGAAAACCGCTGAAGTCACCCGTGGCGGCCACTACCGCACCGGTGACACCGCCGCCCGCGATGCCGAGGGCTACATCACCTTCGTCGGCCGCGCCGATGACGTGTTCAAGTCCTCGGACTACCGCATCAGCCCCTTCGAGCTGGAAAGCGCCCTGATCGAGCATGACGCCGTCATGGAAGTCGCCATCGTGCCAAGCCCGGACCCGGTGCGCCTGGCCGTGCCTAAGGCCTTCCTCATCCTTGCGCCGGGCCATGTTCCAAGCCCCGCCCTGGCCGAGGTGATCCTCGCCTTCGCCCGCGAACACCTGGCGCCTTATAAGCGGGTGCGCCGCCTGGAGTTCGTCAGCGAACTGCCCAAGACCATCTCCGGGAAGATCCGCCGCGTCGAGCTGCGCCGCATCGAACTGCAGCGCCGCCAGGATCACACGCGAGCCGAGCTGGAGTTCTTCGAAGAAGACTTCCCGGCCCTGCGGACCGAGACCGCTCGCTGACCCACCCCATTCACCGGGGCCGAACCATCGGCCCCATGGGCGACCTCGCCCTGACGATTCACTCACGACAGGATAGGAACCATGAGCCAGAACACCGCCATCCCCACCGTCAAACTGCTGATCGACGGCAAGCTGGTCGAGTCCCGCACCAGCCAATGGCGCGATGTGGTCAACCCGGCGACCCAGGAAGTCCTGGCTCGCGTGCCCTTCGCCACTGAAGACGAAATGAACGCCGCCGTGGCCAGTGCCAGGGAAGCCTTCAAGACCTGGCGCAAGACCCCCATCGGCGCCCGCGCGCGCATTTTCCTCAAGTACCAGCAACTGATCCGCGAGAACATGAAGGAACTGGCCGCGCTGCTCACCGCCGAACAGGGCAAGACCCTGCCGGACGCCGAGGGCGACATCTTCCGTGGCCTGGAAGTCGTGGAGCACGCCGCCAACATCGGCACCCTGCAGATGGGCGAACTGGCCAACAACGTCGCAAACGGCGTGGACACCTACACCCTCAACCAGCCGCTGGGCGTATGCGCCGGCATCACCCCCTTCAACTTCCCGGCGATGATCCCGCTGTGGATGTTCCCGATGGCCATCGCCACCGGTAATACCTTCGTCCTCAAGCCATCCGAGCAGGACCCGATGGTGACCATGCGCCTGGCCGAACTGGCCATCGAAGCCGGGATTCCGGCCGGCGTGCTCAACGTCATCCACGGCGGCGTCGACGCGGTGAACCTGCTCTGTGACCACCCGGACATCAAGGCCGTGTCCTTCGTCGGTTCCACCAAGGTGGGCACCCACGTCTACAACCGCGCCACCGCCAACGGCAAACGCGCCCAGTGCATGATGGGCGCCAAGAACCACGCCATCATCCTGCCCGACGCCCACAAGCAGCAGACCCTCAACAACCTCGCCGGCGCGGCCTTCGGCGCGGCGGGCCAGCGCTGCATGGCGCTCTCGGTGGTAATCCTGGTCGGCGAGGCACAGACGTGGCTGCCGGACCTGATTGAAAAAGCCAAGACCCTGAAGATCGGTGCCGGTGTCGAGCCGGGCACGGATGTAGGCCCGGTAGTCTCCTGCGCCGCACTGGACCGCGTCAGCAGTCTGATTGCTGCGGGCGAGCGGGAAGGCGCGCAGTTGGTACTCGATGGCCGCAACCCGCAGGTGACCGGCTACGCCAGCGGCAACTTCGTCGGTCCAACCATCTTCGCCGGCGTCACCCCGGAGATGAGCATCTATCGCGACGAGATCTTCGGGCCGGTGCTCTGCGTGGTGAACGCCGCCACCCTGGACGAGGCCATCGCCTTCATCAATGCCAACCCGAACGGTAACGGCACCGCTCTATTCACCCGTTCCGGCGCCGCCGCGCGGCACTTCCAGGAAGAGATCGATGTCGGCCAAGTGGGCATCAACGTGCCGATCCCGGTACCGGTCCCGCTGTTTTCCTTCACCGGTTCCCGCGCCTCCAAGCTCGGCGACCTCGGCCCCTACGGCAAGCAAGTGGTGCAGTTCTACACCCAGACCAAGACCGTGACCTCGCGCTGGTTCGACGAAGACGAAGTGGGCGGCGCGGTCAACACCACCATCACCCTCAAATAATCACCGCCCCGTAGGTTGGCGTAGAGCGAAGCCAAACCCAACGTTCCCGGACACCGGGGTCGTTGGGCCACGCGCAGCTCGAACCAACCCATAAAACCTGCAAGAGAGAACGGACTATGAATATCGGCTTCATCGGACTCGGCAACATGGGCGGCCCCATGGCCCTCAACCTGGCAAAGGCCGGCCACCGGCTGCACGTCTTCGACCTGTCGCAACTGGCGGTGGCGCAACTGGTGGAGGCCGGCGCCCGCGCCGTTGACTCCCCCGCCGCCGTGGCCCGCGCGGGCGTCGACGTCATCATCACCATGCTGCCGGCGGCGCAGCATGTGAAAACCGTCTACCTCGGCGAAGACGGCCTGCTGGCCAACGTGGCCAAGGGCGTGCTGCTGATCGACAGCTCCACCATCGACCCGCACAGCGCCCGCGAAGTGGCCGCCGCCGCCCGCAAGCAGGGCAACCCCATGCTCGATGCACCGGTTTCCGGCGGCACTGGTGGCGCGGCGGCCGGCACCCTGACCTTCATGGTCGGTGGCGAAGCGGCGGACTTCGACCGTGCCCATCCGGTGCTCTGCGCCATGGGCCGCAACATCGTCCACTGCGGTGACACGGGCAACGGCCAGGTGGCCAAAGTGGCGAACAACATGCTGCTGGGCATCTCCATGATCGGCGTCGCCGAAGCCATGTCCCTGGGCGTGTCCCTGGGGATGGACGCCAAGGTGCTGGCCGGCATCCTCAACACCTCCAGCGGCCGGTGCTGGAGCTCGGAAATCAACAACCCCTTCCCCGGCGTGCTGGAAAACGCCCCTGCCTCGCGCGGCTACAGCGGTGGCTTCGGCAGCGACCTGATGCTCAAAGACCTCGGCCTGGCCACCGAAGCCGCACGCCAGGCGCGCCAACCGGTGATCCTCGGCGCGTTGGCGCAGCAGCTCTACCAGAGCTTCAGCCTGCAGGGCCACGGCGGCCTGGACTTCTCCGCCATCATCAAACTCTACCGGCAGGACGGCTGAACAGCCGTCCGGGAGCATCACGATGCAGGATTTCGAACTCTCCGAAGAGCAGCGGATGATCCGCGACATGGCGCGGGATTTCGCCCGCGCCGAGGTGGCGCCCCGCGCGCAGGCCTGGGAAAAGGCCGGCTGGATCGATGATGAGCTGGTGCAGCAGATGGGCGAGCTGGGCCTGCTCGGCATGGTGGTGCCGGAGGCATGGGGCGGCACCTATATCGACTACGTGGCCTATGCCCTGGCGGTGGAGGAAATCTCTGCCGGCGACGGCGCCCTCGGCGCGCTGATGAGCATCCACAACTCGGTCGGTTGCGGCCCCATCCTCAACTACGGCAGCGAGGCCCAGAAAGACCGCTGGCTGCCGGAACTGGCCAGTGGCACCGCCATCGGCTGTTTCTGCCTCACCGAACCCCAGGCCGGCTCGGAGGCGCACAACCTGCGCACCCGTGCCGAACTGCAAGACGGCCAGTGGGTAATCAATGGCGCCAAGCAATTCGTCAGCAATGGCAAGCGTGCCAGGCTCGCCATCGTCTTCGCGGTGACCGATCCGGAACTGGGCAAGCGAGGCCTGTCCGCCTTCCTGGTGCCGACCGACACCCCCGGGTTCAACGTCGACCGCAGCGAGCACAAGATGGGTATCAAGGCCTCGGACACCTGCGCCGTGACCCTGAGCGACTGCCGCATTCCCGCGGAAAACCTGCTGGGCCAACGCGGCAAGGGCCTGGCCATCGCCCTGTCGAACCTGGAGGGCGGCCGCGTCGGCATCGCCGCCCAGGCCCTCGGCATTGCCCGTGCGGCCTTTGAAGCAGCCTTGGGCTATGCGCGGGAGCGGGTGCAGTTCGGCAAGCCGATCATCGAACACCAGAGCATCGGCAACCTGCTCGCGGACATGCAGACCCGCCTGAATGCCGCGCGCCTGATGATCCTCCACGCCGCACGCCTTAAGAGCGCCGGCCTGCCCTGCCTGTCGGAAGCCTCCCAGGCCAAGCTGTTCGCCTCGGAGATCGCCGAGCAAGTGTGCTCCAGCGCCATCCAGATCCACGGTGGCTACGGCTACCTGGAGGATTACCCGGTGGAGAAGTACTACCGGGACGCGCGCATCACGCAAATCTACGAAGGGTCGAGCGAGGTCCAGCGATTGCTGATTGCACGGGAGCTGGCGAACTACACGCTTTGATCGGCACGTTGGGGCGAACCTGCGGTCCGCTTGGCGAATGAATTCGCGATATCTGCATTAGCTAGTGCGAGCGATTTACCAGCGGGCCAAGAGCCTTGTAGGAGCTGGCTTGCCGGCGAAAAGGAGCCATTCGCTGGCGGGCAATGCAGCGGTGGCCAGAAAGCCAGAGCGCGAAGCCAGGCTGTTACGCATTTAGCGTTGGGAAGGAAGTGCTGTGCCGACCAGTACCAGCGCGTCCTGCTGCCCTATGGCAGCAGCTACTTCGGAGAACTGACTGCTGCGTAGGATGGGTAGAGCGGAGCGAAACCCATGCTGCCGGAGTTGATGGGTTTCGCAGGCTCTACCCATCCTACGGATACCTCTTCGCGGTGATCGAATTAACGGCTGAACCCCCCTTTTCGCTGCCATTGCCTATGGTTTAAGTACCAGCAGCCGAGATATCGCGATGTACGAGCCCATCAACGCAGTAGTGATCATGGGTGTTGCCGGTAGCGGGAAGTCCGCCGTGGCCCGGGCGCTGGAGATGCGCAGCGGGGCGCGGCTGATCGAGGGGGATGCCTTCCACCCCGACCGCAACATCCAGAAGATGAGCACTGGCCAGCCCTTGACCGACAAGGATCGCGCCAGTTGGCTGCATGCGCTCGAGAAACAGCTGCGCCAGACCTACCGCGCTGGCGAACATCCCATCCTCACGTGCTCGGCGCTCAAGCGCAGCTACCGCGATGGCCTGCGCCACGCCATACCGGCGCTGGGTTTTGCCTACCTGCAACTCTCCCCCACCGCCGCGGCCGAGCGCATGGCGCAGCGCCGGGGGCACTTCATGCAGGTGAGCCTGCTGGACAGCCAATTCGCCGACCTGGAAGAGCCGCTGGACGAACCCCTTACCCTGATCCTCGACGGCACCCTGTCCGTGGGCGAGCTGGCCAGCGCCATCCACCAGTGGTGGCAGCACCACGCGCCGGCCTGAGCCCACCCCGTTTGTGGGAGCGATTTCAATCGCGAATGAATTCGCCCCCACAGAAAAGCGCCCGGTGCGTGGCGTGGCCGGCGCAATTTCTTATCGGGCGGCGGTAAACCGCTTCAACGTGAGTCCGGGTGGATCAACGAGCGGTACTGCCCCGGCGTGGAGCCGGTCCATTTCTTGAAGGCCTTGTAGAAGGCGCTGGTGTCGGCGAACCCCAGTTCGAAGGCCAGCTCGGTGAAATTGCCTTCACCGTTGTCCAGCCGGGCGATGGCGAGGTCGCGCCGCACCTGGTCCTTCAGCCCCTGGTAGGACTGACCCTCCAGGGCCAGCTTGCGGCGCAGGGTGGACGGTGCCATGTAGAAGTGGCTGGACAGCGCCTCCACATCGGGCCAGCGCTCGGGCTTGATGCTGCGCAGGTAGGCGCGGATGCGCGCCGCCAGGCTCTGCGGGTCGCGGTAGCGCACCAGGATGTTCGCCGGCAGCCCGCCAAGGAAGCGCTTGAGGTCGCGGTTGCTGCGACGCACCGGCAGCTCCAGGCAATCGGCATTGAACAGCAGGCGGCTCTGGGGACGGGAGAAGCGCAGGTTGGTACTGAACATCACCCGGTAGTCCTCGATGTAGTCCGGCACCGCGCAGCGCAGGTCGACACCGAGGATAGGAATACGCCGCCCGGCCAGCCAGCACAGCAAGCCGTGAATCATCAACCACAGGGTGAAGTAGCTGAAGGCCCGGCCTTGTTGGCCTTCTGGCTCTTCAAGGGTGATTTCCGCCAGGCCGCCACGCCGCTCCAGGCGTGGCGAAAGGCCGTCGAAGATGAGTTCGAGAAAGCGCAGCGACAGGTCCAGGGCCGCCCCCACGGTAGGTTCCTTCACGGCAGCGCGGGTCATGTAGGCGAAGCTGCCGGATTTCATGCGGCGCGGGTTCATGCCGAAGAACTCGTCGTCCATGGTCCGTGCGATCAGCAGCCACAGCGCTCCATAGAGTTGCGACGACACCCGTCCATAGGGCTTGGCCAGCAGCTCGGCGGGAATGCCGGCCTGGGTCAGCAGCCCCGAATCATCAAAGCCCCGCTGGCGCAGTTCCAGCAGGGCTTCGTGGACAAGGCGGACGGAGATGGTGCCTTTCTCGGCGGACGTGCCTGTCATGGTCTCCCTTGGTGTTGATTTCCGGCGATGCGGCATTGTAGGGGCTTTACCTGTGGGGGCGAATTCATTCGCCCCCACAAAAGAGCGAAGAGCTGTGCCCTACCGAATCGCCGTCACCTTGTCGTCCTTCGTCGGCGTCAGCTCCTCGATGCTGATCTCGCGCATGCGGAATTTCTGGATCTTGCCGGTCACGGTCATTGGGAAGGCATCCACGAAGCGGAAGAAGCGCGGCACCTTGAAGTGGGCGATGCGTTCCTTGGCCCAGGCGCGCAGCTCGTCTTCGGTGGCGGTGTGACCGGGGTGGAACTTGATCCAGGCAACGATTTCCTCGCCGTACTTGCTGCAGGGAATGCCGATCACCTGCACATCGGCCACCGCCGGGTGGGTGAAGAAGAATTCTTCCAGCTCTCGCGGGTAAACGTTCTCGCCGCCACGAATGATCATGTCCTTGCTGCGGCCAACGATGCAGACGTAACCGTTCTCGTCCATGGAGGCGAGGTCGCCGGTGTGCATCCAGCGGCCCGGATCGATGGAATCGGTGGTGGCCTGCGGGTTGTTCCAGTAGCCCAGCATCACGCTGTAGCCACGGGTGCACAGCTCGCCGATGGTGCCGCGCGGGACGATCTTGCCCTCGGCGTCGACGATCTTGCTTTCCAGGTGCGGCTGGGTGCGGCCGACGGTGGTCACGCGCAGTTCCAGTTCGTCGTCCGGGCCGGTCTGCAGGGACACCGGGCTGGTTTCGGTCATGCCGTAGGCGATCTGCACTTCGCTCATGTGCATCTCATTGATGACCCGGCGCATCACCTCGATCGGGCAGGTAGCGCCAGCCATGATGCCGGTGCGCAGGCTCGATAGATCGAACTCGCCGCGCTGCGGATGATCCAGCTCGGCGATGAACATGGTGGGCACGCCGTAGAGGGCGGTGGCCTTTTCTTCCGCCACGGCACGCAGGGTGGTCAGCGGGTCGAAGGTGTCACCCGGGTAGATCATGGTGGAGCCGTGGGTCACGCAGCCCAGGTTGCCCATCACCATGCCGAAGCAGTGGTACAGCGGCACCGGGATGACCAGGCGATCCTGCTCGGTAAGGCCGAGGCTCTCGCCGACCATGTAGCCGTTGTTGAGGATGTTGTAGTGGCTGAGGGTGGCGCCCTTCGGGAAGCCGGTGGTGCCGGAGGTGTACTGGATGTTGATCGGGTCATCGAACTGCAGGCTGGCCTGACGCTCGGCCAGGGCTTGGTCACTCACCTCGCCCGCCTTCTGCTGAAGGGCGGCCCAGGGCAGGAATGCAGACGGTGGGTTGGCGGCCAGGCTGACCACGCCGCGCAGTTCCGGCAGGCGCTCGCAATTGAGGCTGCCCGGCTCGGCGGCGGCCAGCTCGGGCACCAGGCCGAGGAACATGGCGTGGTAATCGGACGTCTTGAAAGCATCGGCGCAGATCACCCAGCGGCAGCCGGATTGCTTGAGCGCGTACTCCAATTCACTGCTGCGGTAGGCCGGGTTGATGTTGACCAGGATGGCGCCGATCTTGGCGCTGGCGAACTGTGTGATGCACCACTCGGCGCAGTTGGGCGCCCAGATCCCCAGGCGGTCGCCGCTGTTCAGGCCCAGGGCGAGCAAGGCACGGGCATGGCGTTCCACCGCCTCGGCCAATTCCTGCCAGCTGTAGCGCAGGCCCTGATGCCTGACCACCAGCGCCTCGCGCTCGGGAAACTTGGCAACCGTGGCATCGAATGCCGCGCCTATGGTCATGGCGAGCAGGTCCTTGTCCTGCCGCCCCCGGGTATAGCTCTGGTGATTCATGGCTTTCCCTTCTTGTCTTTGTACTGGGATACAGCTGTGAATGACGTAGTCGGCTTTATTTACCTTTACGTAAACGGAAAGGTAAATAAAGCCTGTTTTGCTGTCTAGTGACCCATTGGTCGGATATGGGTTCGGTTGTCAGGTGGCCGGTGGTCGGCCTCCCTGTCCTGGTTGAACGCCCTGTGGGGGCGAATTCATTCGCGATGCAGGACGCAGTCCTGCCATCAAGGTCGATGGGGCAGCTGCGCTGCCCTTAGCGACTGAAGTCGCCCCCACAAGGAGAGCCGGCAAGCCGCCCTGCCCTTACCTTACAAACACCTGCGTCGTGGTGATCGACATGTCCCCACCCGGCAACTTGATGTTCTTGATCTTCTCCAGGCTGTCCGGATCGAACACCGCGATGTCGTTGAAGGTGCCGGCCAGGTACAGCTTGCTGCCCTTGGTGTTGAAGGCGATGCAGTAGTAGGAGTGATCCAGGTTGGCCGCCTTGATCAGCTTCTGCTCCTTGATGTCGTACTTGGCCAGGCGGTTGAGCACGCCGAACATCTGGTTCGGGTCTTTCGGCGAGCGCAGGCCGGTGAAGTACAGCTCGGTCAAGGGTGCGAAGTCCTGCACGGTGGCCTTGCCGGTCTTCAGGTCGATGCTGACGTAGCCGTAGATGAAGTCAGCAGTGGCCAGGTCCTGCTTTTCATCCTTGAACTTGGCGGTGGTGTAGAGCATCGAGAACTCGTGGTACGGCGTCTGGTGCGGCCAGAAGTACAGCACGTCCGGTGCACTGTAGTTCGGGCGCTGCCAGTTGCGGCCGGGCACGGCCACTTCGTACTTGCCGGTTTTCACATCCATCTTGTAGATGTCCGGCCCGGCGACGAACAGCGAGCCATCATCGGCGGCGCGCATCAGGTAGACCTGGCGCGGCATCGGGAAGCTGCGCACGGGCTTGGCGTCCAGGCCGTCGCTGGTGCGGAAGACCTCCAGGCGCGGCTGCTTGACCACGTAGTGGTCGTTCATCACCTGGGTCGGGTTGACCGTGGTGTAGAGCTCCTTGCCATCGGGGCTGAGCGCGAAGGAGAACATCGAGCGCACCTTTTCGCCCGGATTGCGCGACAGCTTGGCGTGGAACACGGTCTTGCAGCCGTCCAGGTCGATGCCGTACAGGTCACCGAAGTGGTTGTTGAGGATGAACGCGGTCTTGTTGTCCGGCGCCATCATCGCGGTGCCAGGCCCGAAGGCGTCTGGCAGGCGGCAGGTCTTGTAGAGGCTATCGGTGGCGAGATCCACCACGTGCAGGTTGTTCGGGTAGTTGGTGGCGATCATGTATTCATGACCGGCCTTCAGCGCAGGACCCGCCTCATCTGCGGCCCAGGCACTGGTGCCCAGTGCGAGTCCGGCGACAGCGGTCGCCAGGCTGGCGATGGCGTTGAGCTTCATACGGTTTCCCCTCTTGTTCTTGTCGCCGGTCATTTGTCTTTCGGGAATACGGTGCCGAGGTTGCGCCAATCCTCTTGCGAATTGGTCGCCTGGGCGTTCCAGTCCTGGTAGGTGCTCATCATGTCGGGCACCTGGGCCGGCCACCAGCAAGGGTCGGAGCAGCCGTAGAGGTCCGCTTCCATTGGCTGGCAGAGCGAGGCGACGCCACCGAAGGCATCCACTTCCCAGCCCGGATCGGTGGTGGCGGTACAACCGGCCACCGCACTCATGGCCATGACTTCTTCGATGCGATCTTCGGCTGCGGCTTTTTCGAGCATTTGCGCTTTGTTGTTGAGCGGCTTCAGATGTTTCATGTCAGTGCGCCTTCCGCGGGGAGATGTAGCTGCTGATGAAGGCCGGATTGACGGCCATGATGCGGCTGTAGACTTCGATGCCGAAGTCCACCCAGTCGCGCATCAGCTCGCAGTAGTGATAGGTCGGGTGAGTGGGGTCGCCGTAGCGGGCGTAGCTCTCGTGATAGCAGCCGCCGGAGCACAGGTTGCGGATGCGGCAGGTGTCGCAGCCGGTGCCGGTGCGGTCCAGGCGCTGGGAGAGGAAGTCGTTGAGCTCGGCCTGCTTCACCCCGCTGTGCACGTTGCCGAAGGTCGGCAGGCTGGAGCCGGTGAAACGGTGGCAGAGGTTCAGCTCGCCCTTGTGGTCCACCGCCAGCATCTTCAGGCCGGCACCGCAGGGCAGCGCCTTCTTGTGGCCTTCATGGATGTCGGTGATCAGCTGGTGCAGGTTGGAGAAGCCGATGTTGCGGTGCTCCAGCGCCGCCTCCAGGTAGCGACGGCCCAGGGCCTTCATGTTGGCGAAGACTTCCACCAGTTCTTCGCTGGTCAGGTTGAAGTTCGCCATGTCGCCGGAGGTGACCGGCGCAAAGCCGACTTCGGCGAAACCCAGCTCGTTGAACAGGTGGTTCCAGATGGTCTCGACGTCGGTGATGCCACGGGTCAGGGTGACCCGCGCGCCCACCGGACGGCTGCGGTAGCGCGACAGCAGCAGGTCCACCTTGCGCCGGACCACGTCGTAGGTGCCCTGCCCGCCCACGGTGATGCGGTTGCGGTCGTGCACGGTCTTGGGCCCGTCGATGCTCACCGACAGCCCGAAGCGGTGGGCGTTGAGGTAGTCGATGATCTCTTCGGTGAGCAGCGTGGCGTTGGTGGTCATGATGAACTCCACCTGCTTGCCTTCCTCCGCGAAACGCCGCTCGCAGTAGTCCACCATGTGCTCGATCAGCGGGCGGTTGGACAGCGGCTCACCGCCGAAGAAGACCACGCTGTAGCGCTCCTCGTCGGGCGACTCCTTGAGCAGCATTTCCACCGAAGCCTCGGCGGTTTCCGCGCCCATCTTCTTGCCGGCCGACGGCTTGTCCAGGTCTTCCTTGTAGCAGTAGGTGCAGCTCAGGTTGCAGCCGGTGTTGACGTTCAGCACCACGGTGTTGAGCGCGGTGCGCTCCACCTTGCTGATGCCGATTTCCGGCGTCAGCGGCGAGCCGTCGCTGACCACTTCCAGCGCGATCAGCTCGCGCAAGGTTTCATCGATGTCCTGTCCAGCGAAACGCCCGGCCAGGCGTTGCACCAGATCCTCGGACGAGCAGCTCTGCTGGCGCAGCGCGTCGATGATGCCACCGGTGATTTCGTCGGTGGCGAACAGCGAACTGCTCGGGATGTGGAACAGCATGCGGTCGGCATCCACTCGCACTTCGTGCAGGTTGCGTTCGACCAGATTCAAGATTGCGCCCATGGCGACCTCCCGGAAATTTGCCCAATCGTCGTTGCGAATCCGGGCGGGACGACCCCGCCCGAGCCGCTGCCGGCTACGGCAACGGCGGGTTGTTCCAGCGCTGTACGGTGACGATCAAGTGGCCTTCACCCTTCTGGCCGCCCTCTTCCAGCTCGGCGATCACCTTCAGGTTGCCGGCGTTGTTGGTCATCATCTTGCGTTCCGGGTTCGGGCCGGCGCCGCCAGGGATGAATACGCCGTCCTTCTGCATCACGCCGGCGAACTTCACGTCCTCGTCCTCCTTGGCGCGCTCGTCGAAGGGCTCCACCGACCATTTCGCCGGCAGGTAGCCAATGCGGTAAGGCTTGCCGTCGGCGCCCTTGCCCCAGGCCTCGGCCTCGAAGCGGCCCTGCACCTTGGGCGTGGAGCCACCGTTCTCACCCACGCGGGCGATGGAGAACTCAGGCACCACTTTCACTTCGGCGATGTCCTTGTAGACGGCCAGCTCGACGCCATTGAGCTTGCCCAGTGCCACGCTGCGCACGCCCGGTGCCGCATCGGCTGCGGCCCTGACCTTGACGCGAAGCTGCTTCGGTGTGACTTCCAGCACCTTCACCACTTCGACACCGGCACCCAGGTCCGGAGTACCCGAAAGGCCACTGCCCACCAGGGTCAGTTCCGCTTCGCTGCCAGCCTTGATGAAGGCGGGCTGCACGGCCAGCAGCTTGGCACTGCCTTCCTTGGCGGCGCTGAAGTCCAGGCCACGCTCGTCATGCTCGGCCTCGAACATGCGACCTTTCATCTCGCCGTTCAGGGCAGCGAATACCTGGCGCAGGTTGGTCTCGCCAACCTTCACGTTGCCGCGCCACTCGTAGCCGTTGTAGAGGATGGCCGAGCCACTGCCGTTGAACGGCGTGCCATCGGCGTACTGGCCTTTCACCTCGACCTTGAAGGTGTCGCCTTCATCGGCGGTCACGGTCATCACGCCGCGCACATCGCCCTTGGTCAGCATGTGGCCGCTGAAGCTCCACTGGCCTGGTAGGCTGTCCGCCTTGGGCTTGGCCTTCTGCCAATCGGCCCAGGCCTTGTTCTCCAGCGGGAAGCGCTTGGCCAGGTCCGGCACGGTTTCCTTGAGGGCGATTTCCAGCCAGTCGCGGTCGCGGGACTGGGCCTGGTATTCGAGGGACGGCCACTGGCCGAGGTGGAAGTTGACCAGGTGCTCCCACTCTTTGGCGGGGCGACGCTGCAGGGCGACCCGGGCGCCGGAGTGGCAACGGCCGCACATCTGGCTGAGGTGGTCGTCAAAGGTCTCGACCGTATTCAGCCTGCGCTCCATGGCGTAGCGCACGCCTTCGGTTTCGCTCGGTGCCAGGCCTTGCTTGTCGGCCAGGTACTTGACCAGGGTGCGGCGGTCATCGTCGCTGATCTTGAGGCCGTGCATCACCTGCATGCGCGCGATGCTCATCAGCCAGCCCTCGGGGGTCTTGCGCTGGTGACTGATACGGCTGAAAGAGTCGTTGCCTTCGGGGATATGGCAACCCACGCACTTGGACTTGAGGATGGCTTCGCCGCCCTCCGCTGCATGGGCCTGGGCGAACATCAGGGACGCCATGGCCAGTGCCAGGGAGCCCGCGTGTTGCCGGAGTCGAGTCGTCTTCAAGGTCAGACCTCCACGGTGTTGTTCTTATGGTTTGCACCCCTTGGGCCGCAGGTGCATCTGTCACGGCAAATACATAATGTGTGCCATACCGATGAAAGTCCTTTTATAACAACGCTTTAGCCGCAAAACACAGGCTTGGCGGGGATGCTGGCCATGGGCCCCGGCGTCTAATTTCGCGACAGACTGTTCCAGCCTGAGACGGGGCCGCGCAGCGCCTTCTAAAGGTAGACGCTGCGACTGTTCCAGGCCTGTCTCAGCCCGTCTCAAACTGCAACAGGGGGCAATCCGACGGGAAACCGCACCTCTTGAATAAATCCTTATGAATCATTGCCTTATGCACGATCAACGGCATTGGCATGGGGGTTGCGAAAGCCGGGTACAACTTCAATGAACAGAGGCTTACCTCCATGCTTGTCGACCTGCCCGTCCTTCCCCAGACCCAAGCCTTCCTCAACCGCAAGCTGAAGATGCTGATCGGCGCAGAGTGGCAGGACGCCGCCAGCGGCAACACCATGAGCTTCCGCAATCCGGCCACCGGGGAAGTCCTGGGTGACGTGCCCTCCGCCACCGCCGAGGACGTCGACCGTGCCGTACAGGCCGCCCGCCAGGCTTTCGATGATTCCACCTGGAGCCGCATGCGCCCCCGCGAGCGCCAGAACCTGCTGTGGCGCCTGGCCGACCTGATGGAGCGTGACGCCCAGGAACTGGCGGAGCTGGAATGCCTGAACAACGGCAAGAGCGCCGTCGTGGCCAAGGTCATGGACGTGCAGCTGGCCATCGACTTCCTCCGCTACATGGCCGGCTGGGCCACCAAGATCGAAGGCACCACTGTCGATGTGTCCATGCCGCTGATGCCGGACGACCAGTTCCACGGTTTCATCCGCCGCGAGGCCGTGGGTGTGGTCGGCGCCATCGTTGCCTGGAACTTCCCGCTGCTGCTGGCCTGCTGGAAACTCGGCCCGGCGCTGGCCACCGGCTGCACCGTGATCCTGAAACCCGCCGACGAGACCCCGCTCACCGCCCTCAAACTGGCCGAACTCGTGCTGGAGGCCGGCTACCCGGCCGGGGTGTTCAACGTCATCACCGGCACCGGCCTGAATGCCGGCGTCGCCCTCACCCGCCATCCGGGCGTGGACAAGCTGACCTTCACCGGCTCCACCGAAGTGGGCAAGCAGATCGGCAAGGCGGCCATGGATAACATGACCCGCGTGACCCTGGAGCTGGGCGGCAAGTCCCCGACCATCGTCATGCCCGACGCCAACCTGCAGGAAGCCGCCGCCGGCGCCGCCACCGCGATCTTCTTCAACCAGGGCCAGGTGTGCTGCGCCGGCTCGCGTCTCTATGTGCATCGCAAGCACTTCGACAACGTGGTGGCCGACATCGCCGGCATCGCCAATGGCATGAAGCTGGGCAATGGCCTGGACCCGAGCGTGCAGATGGGCCCGCTGATCTCCGCCAAGCAGCAGGACCGCGTCACCGGCTACATCAACCTCGGCCGCGAACTGGGCGCCACCATTGCCTGCGGCGGTGAAGGCTTCGGCCCCGGCTACTTCGTCAAGCCGACCGTGATCGTCGACGTCGACCAGCAGCACCGCCTGGTGCAGGAAGAAATCTTCGGCCCGGTGCTGGTCGCCATGCCCTTCGACGACATCGACGAGGTGGTGCGCATGGCCAACGACAACCCCTACGGCCTGGGCGCCAGCATCTGGTCCAACGACCTTTCGGCCGTACACCGGATGGTGCCGCGCATCAAATCCGGCTCGGTCTGGGTCAACTGCCACAGCGCCCTGGACCCGGCCCTGCCCTTCGGCGGCTACAAGCTCTCCGGCGTCGGCCGCGAGATGGGTGCAGCAGCCATCGAGCACTACACCGAGCTGAAGTCGGTGCTGATCAAGCTGTAAACGTGAAAGCCGGCTCGCCATGCGCACGCCGCTCTGTAGCCCGGATGAAATCCGGGGAATGGCCCAACGCCGCTCCCGGATTGCATCCGGGCTACTTTCTGATCAAGCTCTAAAACCGAGCCACGCACGCGCTTTATGCAGGAACCCATTGCGGGGTTGGTGGGGATCGGTGCACACGCGTCATTCAGACAACCACTGCAGTCATTAGGACCGCAGTCATAATGACTGCACACCGATTAATCCGTCGATTCTCAATGACTTAAATCCTGGCACAGAAAATGACTCGCTCCCTTCGACATAAACCACACTCGAAGGGAACCCCCATGAAAATCCCCAGCGTCACCCTGTGCCTTGCCCTGCTCTGCTCCCCCGCCGCGTTCGCCGCGGAGGTTGTTTCGCAAGTCCCTGACACCACCGTCGGCAAGGCCACCGGCGGCATGACTGGCTTAATGCTTGGCGCCATTGGCGGCCCGCTGGGCGCGGTGGCCGGTGCGGTCGTGGGTTATTTCGGTGGCGGCACCGCCCAGGCATCCAGTGGCCTCGCCGAGCCGGCCTATCTGGTGAAGATGGGTGACGGCTCGGTGCGGCGCTTCCGCACGCCCGGCCAGCGCTTCCAGCCTGGCGACAAGGTTGAAGTGGATGGCATTCGTCTGAGGCGCCAGGATAGCTGAGAGGGCCCGCCGGCCCTTCGGGGCCGGCAGGAATCAGTAGCGCTCGAAGCCGCGCTGCAATTCCCAGTCGGTGATGCGCCGGTCGTATTCCTTCTGCTCCCACTCGGCGGTGTGCACGTAGTGGTCAATCACTTCGTCGCCGAACGCCTTGCGCAGCATGGCCGAACCCTTAAGTGCGGCAGTGGCTTCGCGCAGGGTCTTGTCGACCTCCGGCAGCCGGTCGTTCATGTAGGCGTCGCCCTCGAAAGGTGCACCCAGTTCGAGCTGCTCATCGATGCCCGCCAGGCCTGCGGCGATCAGCGCCGCAAAGGCGAGGTAGGGGTTGAGGTCGGCGCCGCCGATGCGGCACTCGATGCGCACCGACTTGCTGCCCTCGGCGCAAAGGCGGAAGCCGGCGGTACGGTTGTCGCGGCTCCACGCCGCGCGGGTCGGCGCGAAGGTGCCGGCCTGGAAGCGCTTGTAGGAGTTGATGTACGGCGCCAGGAAATAGGTGAACTCGCTGGCGTACTTGAGCTGCCCCGCCACCCAGCCGCGCATCAGCTTCGACATGCCGAACTCGTCCTTGGCATCGAAGAACAGCGGCTTCTTGCCCTTCTTGTCCCAGAGCGAGCTGTGGATGTGGCAACTGGAGCCAGCCAGGTCATAGCGCCATTTGGACATGAAGGTGATCGACTTGCCCTGCTGGTAGGCGATTTCCTTGCAGGCGTGCTTGATGATGACGTGGCGGTCGGCCATGGCCAGGGCTTCGGCATAGCGGACGTTGATCTCTTCCTGGCCCGGCCCCCACTCCCCTTTCGAGTTCTCCACCGGCACCCCGCACGCCTGCAGGTGCTTGCGGATGGCGCGCAACACCGGTTCCTCACGCGTGGTCTGGAGGATGTTGTAGTCCTCGATGTAGTGCGCGGCCGTCTTCGGATGGCTGTAGTTGCGTTTGTGGATGGCGTCGTAGCTCTCGTCGAAGAGATAGAACTCCAGCTCTGAGGCGAACATGCCGACGTAGCCGCGCTCAGCCAGTCGTGCCACCTGCTTCTTCAGAATGGCCCGAGGACTGTGGGGCAGGTCTTCGCGATGGTGATGGTCGAGCACGTCGCAGAGCACAAGGGCCGTGCCTTCCAGCCAGGGCACCCGGCGCAGGGTGCTCATGTCGGGCTTGAGCACGAAGTCGCCATAACCCTTGCTCCAGCTCGCAGCGGCATAGCCCGGCACCGGCTCCATGTCGATGTCGTCCGCCAGCAGGTAATTGCAGCAGTGGGTTTCTTCATAGGCACTGTCGACGAAGAATTCAGCCTGGAAGCGCTTGCCAACCAATCGTCCCTGCATGTCCACCATGCAGGCCAGCACCGTGTCGATCTCGCCGCTGGCAACGGCTTGCTTGAGTTCGTCGAAGCTGAGGAGTGGTTCGCTCATCTGGCTGTCCTTCGATTGGGGGACTGCCGAAAGCTTAGTTCAGGAATGGAAAGTGCAAGACTTACCCGCACCAGGACGGTGCGAACGGCGTAGATCGGGGAATTTGCGGGGGTTTTGCCGTATCGAGACACCCAATTGCAGGACCGATCCGTGGGGGCGATTTCAATCCCAAGCAGGACGAAGTCCTGCCATTCGATCCCTCGGGGCAGCGGCGCTGCCCTTAGCGAATGAATTCGCCCCCACAGGAAAGCGACCCCTTTCGGACACCACAAAAAAACCGGCAGACGTGAAGGCGTCTGCCGGAAATCGAGGGTTTGGGTCAGTGCGAGATGCAGACCGATTTCAGCTCGGTGTACGCCTCGATCACTGCACGGCCGAATTCGCGGCCCATGCCGGATTGCTTCACGCCGCCGAAGGGCATGTTCGGGTCCAGCAGCACGTGGGCGTTGACCCAGACGGTGCCGGCCTCGATGCGCGGGACCAGGTTCATCGCCTTGGACAGGTCATTGGTCCAGAGGCTGGCTGCCAGACCGTAGACGCTGTCATTGGCCAGCTCGATCATGGCGTCCTCATCGGTGAAGGGGATCACCGACAGCACCGGGCCGAAGACTTCCTCGCGGGCCACGGTCATCTCGTGGTTCACGTCGGCCAGTACGGTGGGCTGGACGAAGAAGCCCTCGCCTTCCAGGCGCTCGCCGCCGGCCACCACGCGGGCGCCTTCCTGGCGGGCCAGGTCGATGTGCTTGAGCACATTCTGCTGCTGCTTGAACGACACCAGTGGGTTGATCGCCGCGTTCTGGTCCATGCCCGGGCCGATGGACAGGCCCTTCACCGCAGCGGAGAGACCCTGGACGAATTCCTCGTAGATGGACTGGTGCACGTAGAAGCGCGAGGCCGCGGCGCACACCTGGCCGTTGTTCAGCAGGCCGCCGAGCAGAGCGCCCTGCACCGCCTTCTCGACGTCGGCATCTGCCAGCAGGATCATCGGGTTCTTGCCACCCAGTTCCAGGGCGAAGCGGGTCATGTTCTCCATGCAGGCCACGCCGACGCTCTTGCCCACGGCGGTGGAACCGGTGAAGGACACCTTGCTGATCAGCGGGTGCGAAGCCAGGGCGTTGCCCACGGTGCTGCCGCCGCCGGTGACGACGTTGAACACGCCGGCCGGAATGCCCGCCTCGAAGGCCAGTTCGGCCAGGCGCAGGGCGGTCAGCGGAGTTTCGCTGGCGGGCTTGATGACCACGGTGCAGCCGGTGGCGAGCGCCGGCATTGCCTTCCAGGTGGTGATCATCAGCGGGAAGTTCCACGGCACGATGCCGGCGACCACGCCCACTGGCTCACGACGAGCGAAGGCAGTAAAACGGGAGCCCGGCGGGATCGGGATGGACACGTCCATGGTCTGGCCTTCGATCTTGGTCGCCCAACCGGCCATGTAGCGCATGAACTCGACGGTGGCGCCAACATCCAGCATGCGCGACATGTTGATCGATTTGCCCTGGCTCAGGGTTTCCAGCTGGGCCAGTTCTTCCGCGTGTTCTTCCACCAGGGCGGCGAAACGCAGCAGGATGCGTTCGCGGTCGGCCGGACGCAGGCCGGACCAGACGCGGGATTTGAACGCCTTGTGGGCAGACTGCACGGCACGATCCAGGTACTCCAGCGGCACGTCCGGCACGTGGGAGATGGCTTCGCCAGTGGCAGGGTTCAGCACCGGGGTCATCGGCCCTTCCGGCAGTACCCACTGGCCGTCGATGAAGCAGCCGTGGCGGCGCTCCAGGAATGCCGCCACCTGCGGCAGGATTTCAACCTTGCTCATGCTCGATCCTCTTCATCCGTGGGCCGGGCGCCTGCCCGGCGCCGTCATTTCTGTGCGCCCGGGAAGCAGCCGACCGCGCGATAATCGTCGGCGCTGGCCATTCCGGCATAGGGCATGTAGGTACCGGCGACGAAGCCCTTGTGCACGTGGGCAGGCGCGCAGTCCGCCGCCAGCGGCAGAACAACAGACAACAGCCCCGTCTTGCGTTTGTGCATCAACATCACCACCTCGTTCGCTCACAGGCCTGCCCCGCTGGGTCGCAAGGACTCGAACGGAAACAGGGCCGATGCCCGGATTCTCGGTGCTGACGGGATTCGAGGTTTTTTTATCTGTGCCAGTCGTGTTGGCAGGGCTGCCAGGTGTTGGCGGCAGGGGGCGCACTTGTGGGGGCGAATTCATTCGCAAAGCAGGACGCAGTCCTGCCCTGGGATCTCTCAGGGGGCAGCTGCGCCGCCCGTGGAGATTGAAATCGCGCCTACAGGGTTAACCCCCTAAAGGAACGCTCAGCCCTGGCTGTACTGCTTGCGGTACTCGCTGGGCGACACACCGAAACGCGCCTTGAAGGCGGTGGAGAAGTAGCTGGAATCGGTGAAGCCCCAGGCGTAGCCAAGCGCCGAGAGCTTCTGCTCGCCGGTGGCGTGACGCAGGCTTTCGGCGCAGAAGTCCAGACGGCGGTTCTTGATGTACTGCGCCACCACCAGGCCCTTCTTGGCGAACATACGGTAGAGGCCACGCACCGACACACCCACTTCACGGGCGATGGTTTCCGGGCAGAGCTCTTCGGCGCAGATGTTCTCGTCGATGAAGCGCAGGGTCTTGCGGAACAGGCGCTCGTGGGAGTCCGGTTCCACCTCGGCGCAGGTCAGGGCCGGACGCAGCAGGCTGACCATCGCTTCCAGGGTGGCTTCGCTCTCGGGCAGGCTGAGGCTGCCCTGGTGGGTGGATTCGATAATCAGCCGGTTCGCCAGCACCGCCACCGGAGAACTGGCGGGGATGCGCTGGGCGCAACGCACGCCGGAGAAGCGCAGCCCCTGCTCGACCACGTGGCGCGGCACGATCAGCGACAGCTGGCGGGAATTCTCGTGGTAGACGAAGTCGCTGGGCTGGGTGGAATCGATCAGGGTGATGTCGCCGGGCGCGAGCTCGATGCTGTTACCGCCCTGCTCCATGCCCGCGCGACCCGCCAGCTGGAACGCCAGGTAGAAGTGCTTGCCGTCGCTCTGGGCCACTTCCTTCGGGGTGCGGAAGAGGCGCGCCTGGGCCACGTCCACGAAGCTCAGCTTGATGGCGCCGGCCTTGTGCTCGCGGATGGCACCGGAAAACTCCGAACCCAGCAGCTTGGCGCCGAAGCGCCCGCAGACCTGGTTGATACCTTGCAGCCACTCGTCGAAGTGGTCTGCCCTCAGTGTTTCTGCACTCATCATGGCTTTCTCAGCCTCACGCTAGGCGTTGTTCTTGTCATTATCCGGCCAGGCCGGGTTCACCTCGTCCGTGACTGCCGCCCCCTGGGCGGCTGCTTTACCTCAATCCACCGAATCGCTGATAGAAGCTCTCTCCAGCGTCAGGCAACGGACCATCCGCGGTTTCCAGCGCCGCGTTCAGCCATTCCTCTGCCTTGGCAAAGATGAGTCGGTAGATATTGCGGCACAGCTGGCGCGCCGCGCGGCCTTCCCAATCGCCCGGAAGGAGTTCATCGGGCAGTTGCGGGTCACGCAGCAGCAATTTGCGGTATTCATGGATCAGCAAGGTTCGGGCCACAAAGCAGTCGGCCGGTTGCAGGTTCTCCTGCTCGCGCAAGGCTTGCCAGAGCGGGCGGAACAGCTGGATGAATTCGCTGTAGTGCGTGCCCAGCTCGTCGATGTTCCAGCTCTCACGAACCTGCATGCGCAAGGCCTTGGAGGCCAGCACGTCCTGGGAACGGGTTTCGAAAATGATGCTGTCTTCAAGGGCATCCAACTCCTGCAGGGTCGCGGTCAGGTCCACCCGGTCACAACGCGGGTTAGCCAGCACGGTGGGCGAAATCGCACCAAAACCTTGCCACTCCAGCTCTTCGCGCACCTGCTTGCGCTTGTCCTGGGGCAATTGCGAGAGCACCACCAGCGACCAGGCGCCATCCCAGGCCGGCACATTGGAGCTGTAGACCCGCTTGAAGGCCTTCTCGAACCGCCGCCGGCCTGTGCCGGTCAGGCTGTAGTAGCTGCGCCGGCCAACCTTTTCGGCACTCAGCCAGCCTTCCTTGGTCAGGCGGAAGATGGACGTGCGGATCAGACGTTCATTGATGCCCATGGGCTCCAGCAACTGGATCAGGCTGCCCAGCCAGACAGTCCCGCCGTGGGGCTCGATGGCATCGCCGTAGAGGGTGATGATCAGCGAGCTGGCACGAATGGGCGTCTGCTGCTGGAAGCGGGTGACGAGTTGATCCAAGGGCACGAGCGAAGTCATGGGCATTCTGGAAACGGAAAAGATGCCGAATATACCCGCAGGCTTATCGGCATGACCATCGGGGAACACCCCCGGTGTGCGAAGACCGCCCTCATTGCGACGAAGTGCCTTTCGGACGCAAGCCACGGTCGGCGATACGCGGCCGCTCGGACTCCATCTCGGCCAGTGGCTCGCAGGCCACCAAACTCTCCAGACAACGCTTGGCCAGCAGCTGGTATTCGAGGGTTCCCGCCTGCTTCCACGCCACCTCTTCATCGCTGAGGCTGCGCTTGACCTGCGCCGGTGCGCCCATCACCAGGGACTGCGCCTCGCAGCTGAAGCCGGCCTTGACGAAGGCGGTAGCCGAAACGAAGGAGCGCGCGCCGATCTGCGCGCCGTCCATCACCACCGCATTCATCCCCACCAGTGCGTCCTCGCCGATGCGGCAGCCGTGCAGCACAGCACCGTGGCCGATGTGGCCATTGCGCTCGACCACCGTGTCGCTGTCGGGAAAGCCGTGCATTACGCAGGTGTCCTGGATGTTGGCGCCCTCCTCCAGGACGATCCGGCCGAAGTCGCCGCGCAGGCTGGCCAGCGGGCCGACGTAGCAGCCCGGGCCGATGATTACATCGCCGATCAGCACGGCGCTGGGATGCACGTAGGCGGTGGGGTGTACCACCGGGGTCACACCATCAAGGCTGTAGCATGTCATCGGACGCTCCTTCTTCTTATTTGCCGTGGCGGCGGCTCTGCACGGTGACGAAACGACGGGAAACGAAGGCGCCATCGGTGATAGAGGCGTTGGCCGCCGGATTGCCGCCGCTGGCGTGGAAGTCGCTGAAGGCCGCGGACTGGTTGACGAACACGCCGCCATCGAAGTTGACCGACAGCGCCACCGCGACCTCCTGGGACAACTGCTCGGCCTGATCCAGAACGGCCTCGTCGGTGGAATACACACCCAGGGTCAGGGCGCCCTTCTCGGCGATCACCTCCCCCGCCAGGCGCAGGCTGTGCGCGGTGTCGTCGGTTGCTATGACAAAGGCGATCGGACCGAAGCGCTCCTCGGAATAGGCTTCGCGGTCAGCGGCGTCCACCTTCAGCAGCAGCGGTGTGTGGATGCGCGCGCCGGTGAACTGCGGATGTTCGCGGGCTTCGCTGTCCAGCAGCACCTCGCCTAGCTCTCGACAGGCCTGGATACGTTGGGCGGTGGCCTCGGACTGGATGGCGCCGATCACCGCACAGGCGCGCTCGTTGTCGGCGAGGAAACTGCGAACGGCACCCGCGAGGTTCTGGGCGACCTCATCGAAGCTCAATTGCTCGTCACCGTTGCGGATGCCGCCGCGCGGTACGTAGATGGCCTGGGTGGTGGTGCACATCTGGCCGGAGTAAAGACTGAGGGAGAAGGCCAGGTTGCGCGCCACGGCCTTGATGTCGCGCACGCTGTCGATGATCACGCTGTTGATGCCGGCCTTCTCAGTGAACACCTGGGCCTGGCGGGCATTGTCTTCCAGCCAGTTGCCGAAGGCATTGGAACCGGTGAAGTCCACCAGTTTCACGCGCGGGTCCAGGGCCAGGCGCTGGCTTACTGGCGCTTGCGGGGTATCCACCACCAGGCTGACCAGCGCCGGATCGAAGCCCAACTCCGCCAGTACGTCCTGGGCGACCTTGACGCTCATGGCCACCGGCAGGATCGCGCCGGGGTGTGCCTTGACCAGCACCGGGTTGCCGGTGGCCAGGCTGGCGAACAGACCGGGGTAGGTGTTCCAGGTAGGGAATGTCGAGCAGGCGATCACCAGCGACAGGCCACGCGGAACAATGTGCCAGCGCTTGTCCAGCACCAGCGGGTCCTGCTTGCCCTGGGGCTTGGTCCAGCGCGCTGCTTGCGGCACCTCGGCCATGGCGCGCCAGGCATAGGCCAGCACCTCCAGGCCACGGTCCTGCGCGTGGGGGCCGCCGGCCTGGAAAGCCATCATGTAGGCCTGGCCGCTGGTGTGCATCACCGCATGGGCCAGGGTCGGGCTCAGCGCGTTGAGGCGCTGGAGGATCTCCAGGCAGGCCCCCACCCGCGCGTTTGGGCCTGCATCGCGCCAGGCCGGCAGCGCCGCCTGCATACGCGCCAGCAGCGCGTCCGCGTCGTACTGGTCGTAAGTCACACCCAGGTCGAAGCCATAGGGCGAACGCTCGGCGCCGGCTCGACCCACCGGCTGCGGGCCGACCAGGGTGAAGTGCTGGCCGAGCAGTGCCTCGAAGGCCGCCTGGGCGCCCTTCACCGCCTCTTCCGGGTACTGCTTGAGGCTTTCCGGGAAGGGCGACCAGTAGCCGCGCTCGCTGATTGCCTGGACGGCTCGCTCGAGGGTGCCACGGTGGTGCTCGAACAACTCGAGAGCGGCGGCGCGGGCGGTGGTCGACATGGGAGAACTCCTCAACAAACAGGTGAAGCCACAAGGTGGCGCAAAGCGATTCGCTCGATGTCGAATTTTGTATCACATCAATCATAAACATAAAAGCGCAGCTATCTGTATCAGATGACGACCGGTCATCGGCACGTTCGACAAGACCACAAGCATCCACGCACGCCTCAAAAATCGGCACTCCAGAGATAACTCCTGCCCCTGGCTTTCTCGCCTTTGGTAGTAAAGACATCCATCATGAGACACATAAATAATATCTACACTTCTTGTTTTGTATCGCTTTGTGGTTATACTCCGGCCAAAGTCGCCCTGCCCTCAGCGGGGTCGATACAGGAAGGGGCCCACCCCGAACCCACTAATAAAAGCGGCTGACAACGGCCGTGCGTGCACCTGAGGAAGAGTCGACATGCCTCGTACCCTTGCTGTCCTGCCGCCCGAGCAGGGTGTCCGCCTGATCACCTTGCAGCGCCCCGAAGCGCTCAACGCGCTCAACACTGAGCTGTTGGGTGAACTGGCCGCCGAACTGGATGCCGCCGAGCAGGACGCCGAGACCCGCGTCGTGGTCATCACCGGCAGCCGCAAGGCCTTTGCCGCCGGCGCCGACATCAAGGAAATGGCCGAGCGCAACCTGGTGGGCATCCTCAATGATCCACGCCTGGCCCACTGGCAGCGCATCACCCGTTTCAGCAAGCCGCTGATCGCCGCCATCAATGGCTTCTGCCTGGGCGGCGGCTGCGAGCTGGCCATGCATGCGGACATCCTCATTGCCGGCGAAGACGCGCGCTTCGGCCAGCCGGAAATCAACCTCGGGATCATGCCCGGCGCCGGTGGCACCCAGCGCTTGCTGCGTGCGGTCGGCAAATCCCTGGCCATGCAGATGGTGCTCACCGGTGAAGCCATCGATGCCCGTCACGCCCAGCGCGCTGGCCTGGTCAGCGAAGTGACCCAGCCCGAGTTCACCGTCGAGCGCGCCATCGCCATCGCCCGCGTCATCGCCCAGAAGGCGCCGCTGGCGGTGCGCCTGGCCAAGGAAGCGCTGCTGAAGGCCGAAGACACCGACCTCGCCAGCGGCCTGCGCTTCGAGCGCCACGCCTTCACCCTGCTGGCCGGCACCCGCGACCGCGACGAAGGCATCCGTGCCTTCCAGGAAAAGCGTCGCCCCGAATTCACCGGCCAGTAACCCCGGCCCCTGCCTGCCCCTTCGAACTCCGTAGAGCGCCCAAAGCCATGAACTTCGAACACATCCTGTTTTCCATCGAGGCGGGTGTCGCCACCCTCAGCCTCAACCGCCCCGAGCAACTGAACAGCTTCAACGCCGCCATGCATGGCGAAGTCCGCGAAGCCCTCAAGCAGGTTCGCCAGAACCCCGAGGTGCGCGTCCTCCTGCTGACGGGTGAAGGTCGCGGCTTCTGCGCCGGCCAGGACCTGGGGGATCGCAACGTCGCCCCCGGTGCCGCCGCACCGGACCTGGGCGAATCCATCGAGAAGTTCTACAACCCGCTGATCCGCGCCCTGCGCGACCTGCCGCTGCCGGTGATCTGCGCGGTCAACGGCGTGGCCGCCGGTGCCGGTGCCAATATCCCGCTGGCCTGCGATCTGGTGCTGGCCGCCCGTTCTGCCAGCTTCATCCAGGCCTTCTGCAAGATCGGCCTGATCCCGGACTCAGGCGGCACCTGGACCCTCCCCCGCCTGGTCGGCATGGCCCGCGCCAAGGCCCTGACCCTGTTGGGCGACCGCCTGACCGCCGAGCAGGCCGAGCAGTGGGGCCTGATCTACCGCGTGGTGGACGATGCTGCCCTGCGCGAGGAAGCCCAGAAGCTCGCCCGCCACCTGGCCACCCAGCCGACCTATGGCCTGGCCCTGATCAAGCGCAGCCTCAACGCGAGCCTAAACAACAGCTTCGACGAGCAGCTGGACCTCGAGCGCGACCTGCAGCGCCTTGCTGGCCGCAGCGAGGACTACCGCGAAGGCGTCAGCGCCTTCATGGAAAAGCGCACTCCGGCCTTCAAAGGACGCTGAGCCCATGCCCGCCCTCCACACTTCCGCTACTGTCGCCGTGATCGGCGCCGGCGCCATGGGTGCCGGTATCGCCCAGGTCGCCGCCCAGGCTGGCCATCCGGTCAAGCTCTATGACAACCGCCCTGGCGCTTCCGCCCAGGCCATCGACGGCATCGACCGCCAGCTCGGCCGCCTGGTGGAGAAGAACAAACTCACAGCCGAGGCCCGCGCCTCTATCGTCGCCCGCCTGCAACCGGTGGAGGCCATCGAGGCCCTGGCCGATTCCAGCCTGGTGATCGAGGCGATCGTCGAGAATCTGGAAGTCAAACGCGGCCTGCTTCGCCAGCTCGAAGACCTGTGCGGCGCCGACTGCATCCTCGCCAGCAACACCTCGTCCCTGTCCATCACCAGTCTGGCTGCCGGCCTCAAGCATCCTGGCCGGGTGATCGGCATGCACTTCTTCAACCCGGCGCCGCTGATGGCCCTGGTGGAAATCGTTTCCGGCCTGGCCAGCGACCGCGCCCTCGCCGACGGCCTGTACGAAACCGCCAAGGCCTGGGGCAAGCAGCCGGTACACACCAAGTCCACCCCCGGCTTCATCGTCAACCGCGTGGCGCGCCCCTTCTACGCAGAAAGCCTGCGCCTGCTGCAAGAAGGCGCCGCCGACTGCGCCACCCTCGACGCGCTGATGCGTGACGCGGGCGGCTTCCGCATGGGCGCCTTCGAACTGACCGACCTGATCGGCCATGACGTGAACTACGCCGTCACCTGCTCGGTGTTCGACGCCTACTACGGCGACTTCCGCTTCCAGCCTTCGCTGATCCAGAAGGAGCTGGTGGACGCCGGCCGTCTGGGCCGCAAGAGCGGTCACGGTTTCTACAGCTACGCCGAAGGCGCCGAACGTCCGCAGCCGGCCGAGCTGACCAGCGACGCCAGCGTGGATTCCTGCGTGGTAGAAGGCAGCCTGGGCGTTGCAGAGCCCCTGGTACGGCGCCTGTTGGACGCCGGCGTGAACGTGGTCCGCCGCGACGGCAAGGGACTGCTGCGGGTGGGTGACGCCGTGATCGCCCTGTCCGACGGACGTCTTGCCAGCCAGCGTTCCGGCGAGGACGGCATCGCCAACCTGGTGCTGATCGACCTCGCGTTGGATTACAGCAAGGCCAGCCGCCTTGGCATCGCCTGCGCGGCCAACACGTCGGAGGCAGCTCGCAATCAAGCGGTGGCGCTGCTGCAACGCGCCGGCCTCAAGGTCTGCCCCCTCAGCGACACCCCCGGCCTCGCCGTGCTGCGCACCGTGGCCATGCTGGTCAACGAAGGCTGTGACGCCGTGCTGCAAGGCGTGGGCTCGGCTGGCGATATCGATCTGGCCATGCGTGCCGGCGTGAACTATCCGCAAGGCCCGCTGGCGTGGGCTGACGCCATCGGCCTGGCGGCGGTGTTGCGCACCCTGGAAAACCTTCAGGCCGCCTATGGTGAAGAGCGCTACCGTCCTTCCCTGCTGCTGCGCCGCCAGGTGGCCGAAGGGAGGAACTTCCGTGACTAACCATGAAGCCCTTTCCCTTGCCGAAGCCTGCGCCAGCGAACTGTTCGAGCGCGACAACGCCAGCCAGGCCATGGGCATGCGCCTGCTCTCCGTGGCACCCGGCCAGGCCCGCGTCGGCATGAGCGTGCGCAACGACATGGTCCAGGGCCACGGCACCTGCCATGGCGGATACCTGTTCGCCCTGGCCGACTCGGCCTTCGCCTTCGCCTGCAACACCTACAACGAAGCCACCGTGGCCATCGGTTGCAGCATCGACTACGTGGCCCCGGCGCGTCTCGGCGACACCCTCACCGCCCAGGCCATCGAGCAAAGCCGCAGCGGCCGCACCGGCAACTACGACGTACGCATCGAGAACCAGAACGGGCAACTGATCGCCCTCTTCCACGGCAAGTCCTACAAAGTGCGCGGCTCGGTACTCGCGCAGGAGACCCCTGATGAATGACGCCCTGATTATCGACGCCGTGCGTACGCCCATCGGCCGCTACGCCGGCGCCCTGTCCGCGCTGCGTGCCGATGACCTCGGCGCCGTGCCCATGCGCGCACTGATGCAGCGCCATCCCGAACTGGACTGGAGCGCCATCGACGACGTGATCTACGGCTGCGCCAACCAGGCCGGCGAAGACAACCGCAACGTTGCGCGCATGTCCGCCCTGCTCGCCGGCCTGCCGGTGACCGTACCCGGCACCACCCTGAACCGCCTCTGCGGCTCCGGCCTGGACGCCATCGGCAACGCCGCCCGTGCCCTGCGCTGTGGCGAAGCCGGCCTGATGATCGCCGGTGGCGTGGAATCCATGTCGCGCGCCCCGTTCGTGATGGGCAAGGCGGAAAGCGCCTTCTCCCGCCAGGCGGACATCTTCGACACCACCATCGGCTGGCGCTTCGTCAACCCACTGATGAAGAGCCAGTTCGGCATCGACTCCATGCCGGAGACCGCCGAGAACGTAGCCGAGCAGTTCAACGTTTCCCGCGAGGACCAGGACGCCTTCGCCCTGCGTAGCCAGCAGCGTGCCGCCGCCGCCCAGGCCAATGGTCGACTGGCGAAAGAAATCGTCCCGGTAGAAATTCCCCAGCGCAAAGGCCCGGCGAAGATCGTCGAGCAGGATGAGCATCCGCGCGGCGACACCACCCTGGAACAGCTGGCCAAGCTGGGCACGCCGTTCCGTCAGGGCGGCAGCGTCACCGCCGGCAATGCCTCGGGTGTGAACGACGGCGCCTGCGCCCTGCTGCTGGCCAGCAGTGCCGCGGCCAAACTCCACGGCCTCAAGGCCCGTGCCCGCGTGGTGGGCATGGCTACCGCCGGCGTCGAGCCGCGCATCATGGGCATCGGCCCGGTACCGGCGACCCGCAAGGTGCTGGAACTGACTGGCCTGTCGCTGGCCGACATAGACGTCATCGAACTCAACGAAGCCTTCGCCGCCCAGGGCCTCGCCGTTCTGCGCGAGCTGGGCCTGGCGGACAACGATCCGCGCGTGAACCCTAACGGCGGCGCCATCGCCCTCGGCCACCCGCTGGGCATGAGCGGTGCACGCCTGGTCACCACCGCCCTGCACGAACTGGAAGAACGCCAGGGCCGCTACGCCCTCTGCACCATGTGCATCGGCGTGGGTCAGGGCATCGCCCTGATCATTGAAAGGCTCTGAAACGCAAGAACCGAGATCTGAAAAACGAGTGAGGAGTATCCTCTTCCTCAGCACTCAGGAGCCTACATGGCTTCGGCATAAAAATAATTTGAGTGAAACCATGAACATGATTGCCAATACCGCCTTGCTTGACCCGATGGAAACCGCCAGCGTCGACCAGCTGCGCCAGCACCAGCTGGAGCGCCTGCGCTGGAGCCTGAAGCACGCCTACGAAAACGTCCCGCTGTACCGCCAGCGCTTCGATGAACAGGGCGTGCACCCGGACGACCTGAAATCCCTGGAAGACCTGGCGAAGTTCCCCTTCACCGGCAAGAACGACCTGCGCGACAACTACCCCTACGGCATGTTCGCCGTGCCGCAGAGCGAGATCGTGCGCATCCACGCTTCCAGCGGCACCACCGGCAAACCCACCGTGGTCGGCTACACGCAGAACGACATCGACACCTGGGCCAACGTGGTAGCGCGCTCGATACGCGCCGCCGGCGGCCGCAAGGGCGACAAGGTGCACATCTCCTACGGCTACGGCCTGTTCACCGGCGGCCTCGGCGCCCACTACGGCGCCGAGCGCCTGGGTTGCACCGTGATCCCGATGTCCGGCGGCCAGACCGAGAAGCAAGTCCAGCTGATCCGCGACTTCCAGCCGGACATCATCATGGTCACCCCGTCCTACATGCTGAACCTGGCCGACGAGATCGAGCGCCAGGGCATCGACCCGCACAAACTGGCCCTGCGCCTCGGCATCTTCGGCGCCGAGCCCTGGACCGCCGAACTGCGCCGCGCCATCGAAGAACGCCTGGGGATCACCGCCCTCGACATCTACGGCCTCTCGGAAATCATGGGGCCGGGCGTGGCCATGGAATGCGCCGAAACCAAGGACGGCCCGACCATCTGGGAAGACCACTTCTACCCCGAGATCATC
This sequence comes from Pseudomonas sp. BN415, assembly GCF_029871195.1. Lineage (NCBI taxonomy): Bacteria > Pseudomonadati > Pseudomonadota > Gammaproteobacteria > Pseudomonadales > Pseudomonadaceae > Pseudomonas > Pseudomonas sp. BN415. The sequence goes on along the minus strand of NZ_SSOK01000063.1, from coordinate 105,816 downwards.
GACCCGGTGACCGGCGAAGTACTGCCGGACGGCCAGATGGGTGAGCTGGTGTTCACCTCGCTGTCCAAGGAAGCGCTGCCGATGATCCGCTACCGCACCCGCGACCTGACCCGCCTGCTGCCGGGCACCGCCCGCCCCATGCGACGCATGGACAAGATCACCGGTCGCAGCGACGACATGCTGATCATCCGCGGCGTGAACGTGTTCCCGACCCAGATCGAAGAACAGGTGCTGAAGGTCAAGCAACTCTCCGAGAACTACGAGATCCACCTGTTCCGCAACGGCAACCTGGACAGCATCGAGGTCCACGTTGAGCTCAAGCACGAGCACGAGAACCTCGGCGAGTCCCAACAGCAGGCTGTCTGCAACGAACTGTCGAAGTACATCAAGACCTACATCGGCATCAGCTCGCGTATCGTCCTGCGCCCCTGCTACTCGCTGAAGCGCTCCGAAGGCAAGGCCTGCCACGTGTACGACAACCGCAACAAGTAAGGCTGGTGCCAAAAAGAAGCCCCGCTCATGCGGGGCTTCTTTTTGGGTGGATCAATGGACCAGGAGGCAACATGCGGGCCCGGCTCACGCAGAGCCTCGCCGTTGACGAGTATCAGTGCCCCTCGATACCCATTGCAGGCGCTACTCCCCCATGGGTGAACAGAGCTCAACCAGCAGTCCGTCAGGGCAACGCAGATAGGAGACCACCTGCCCCCAGGGTCGTTCCTGCGGAGCTGCCAGCTCCTGCGCTCCGGCCGCTAGAGCACGTTGGTGGGCGGCAGGGACATCGCAGGTCACCAGGGCGATTTCAATGCCCAACGGCTGCGACGATTCATTGGCACGAATATGACCGCCCGGAAGATTCATATCCCCAAGTTCATGGGAAGCGAAAGCCAGAGTCGTGGCTCCAGTCTCCAGTTCGCCGTAGTCGCCGGACTCATGCAGAAAGCGGACGGGTAAGCCGAATGCCAATCCGAAGAACTCCAGGGTGCTTCGCACATTCGACACATAGGCGATTGTGTATCCGAACTTCATGATCAGTACTTCCTTGTCAGCCGCAGTTGTGAGAGCCAGGCATCATCGGTGGCCCTGCCCGGCCAAAGCAAGGGCGGCGGCCACCAGAAAACCCCGACCGCCGGTCGGATCCATCCGATTGCGGCGACAATCCTGTCGAACGCCAACGAACTCTTTCGACTCTTGGTTAGATCGGCCAGTCAAGGCCGGTTCCAATCGACAGAACGGAATCCAGACAGGAGTTCGAAAATGACCTATGTAGATGGCTTCGTAGTGCCCGTTCCCACCGCCAGCCGTGAGGCCTACCGCAAGGTGGCCGAGATGGCCGCCGGGGTCTTCAAGGAGTACGGCGCGCTCAGCGTCGTCGAGTGCTGGGGTAACGACGTGCCCGAGGGCAAGGTGACCTCCTTCCCCATGTCGGTGAAATTGCAGGAAGGCGAAACCGTGGTCTTCTCGTGGATCACCTGGCCCTCGAAGCAGGTTCGCGATGAAGGCATGGCGAAAGCGATGGAAGACCCGCGCATGAAGCCCGATCCGAGCACCATGCCCTTCGATGGCCAGCGGATGATCTTTGGCGGATTTGAGGTGCTGGTGAGTGCGTGATGGGCCGCTGGACAAGGGGCAGTTGCGCCGCCCTTGGCGAATGAATTGGCTCAGGACGTTCTAGCAACACTTAACGCAGACATAGCCGATGAATTCGCCCCTTCAAGGAAAAATCCGATTCCGGGCACAAACCCTGAAGGGGCGATTTCAATCGCCAAGCGGACCGAAGGTTCGCCCTTCGGCCCTACTTCAGCACGCCCAGCAGCTTCCACAGGCGGCGGGATTCGGCATCTGCCGTGATCAACTCGTCCAGCAGGCTGCTCAGCGGCTGGTTGCCCCACTCCACTGCCCGGCGGATCACGTAGGGCACGGGGCTGTGGGGTTCGGTGCGGGCCAGATAATCAGCAATCAGCGCCAGTTGTCGGTAGGCGTCTTCGCGGCTGACAGGCGTACCGTTGAAGACGGGTGGTGCCGCCCCTTCGATGGCACCGGGCTCGGGCACGACTTCGGGAGCTGGCGCCGCAGCGGGCGGAGTCTGGGACTGCATGGGAATGAACTCCTGCATGAGCGTGCGGATGGCGTTCAGGGCCTGGTGCAGCGGGGCGAAGCTGGGAGCCAGGTCGCCGAGCCAGCCATCGCACCAGGCGCCCAGGCGACCCAGCTCGGTCAGGCTCGCCTCCGCACCCTGGTGAACCCGCACGAAACTGGCAGTGGGCAATTGCCTGAGCGCCTCGTTGAGCTTGCGCTGCTCCAGGCGTGCCCCCTCGGCGGCTACCTTGTCCGCCTTGCTATCGCTGGCCTGTATCTGGCGCTGCTGGAGTTGCTGCCAACCATGCAACGTCAGGTGGGCGAGGTCCGTCTGTTCGGCGCCGAATAGCGCACAACGGGTCAGGACGATCTCGCCGTAGCGGCGGACCAACCATTCCAGCGGCGCCACACGCCAGGAACGATCGCCCTCGTCCGGCTGCGGGTGCAGGTCCTCCGGGTATCGTTCGCAGAGCCCGGCCAACAATCCCAGCGCCGGGGCCAGGCCGTCGAGTCCACTGCGCAGCAGCCAGGCTTCACCCAGCCAGGCCGCCAGCATCAGGTCCTTGCTGCGTTCGCGCAGGAGTTCGCTGGCCAAGCGCTCCACCGCCGCCCAGTCGCCACGCTTGAGGTCGGACTGCCAAACTCCAGCAGGCAGGCTGGCGTCGTCCTCTCGGCGCAGCTCCCGCAGCCGATCCCAGGCCGGGTCGTAGCGCAGGCTGGGGCCGCAAGGTTCGCTGCCGGGAATGGGCTCCAGCAATTCACTGGCCGGACTGACGGTCATCGGCAGGTTCATGGCGTTACCTCGGTACTGACCAGGGAAGTGGCGTGACTGCCGGAAAACGGCGAGCGTGGCGCCTTTACCGGCAGGGGCTGGATCGACAGCGGCAGCTTGCCGCCCTGCGTCATCAGTGACAGGCGCATGAACATCAACGCTTGCTGATTGCCGCTCGGCGCGCCGCGTACCGGCACCTGCAAGGTCAGGGGGAAGTCGGTGTAATCCATGCTCGGCTGGCGTTGCAACACCACATGGGAGCGCATCAACCGCAGGAGCGCCCAGGGGCCACGGTACTCCCACCCAGCCTCCAGGTCAGCCACGGCCATGCTCGGCTGGAGGGGGTCGATGCTGGGTTGCTGACTGCCATCCTTCGCCCAGCGCAGCAATAGCTGCACCGGCTCGCCGACATTCCAGCGCAGGCGCTGCGCTTCTCCGGGGTAACCGATTTGCCGGTCACCGGCGTGCAGCCCCCAGGCAATCACCTGATCGGCGCCGCGCTCATCGTCACGGTCCGTACGCCAGCGTACGTCCAGTTCAACGCCCAGGGCGCCGGACGGGTCACGCAAGAACAGCGGGCCGAGCCAGGTACGGGCCTGTTTCAGGCGGGTGAGAAAGTCCTCCGCTGCCGGACGATCACTGGCATTGCTCCATTTCAGGCCCTCTTCAGCCTGCGCCAGTCGGCTGTCGATCAGCTCCACCAGGTGCTGCACCCGTGCCGGGTCGGCATCGTCGGACTGGAGGCTGTAGGCGAAGGGGAAGCGGCCTGCCAAGTACTGGTTGAAGTAGTCCGCCAGGTCATTCCACGCCTGCGCCGCGCGCTGCTGCTGCAGCTGGCTGCAACGCTGCGCAGCCTGTTCCTGAAGCACCCTGGTGCGCCGCGCCAGGTCTCCATTGCCTCCGGACAGAACGGCGGTGGACAGCACCTGGGTGCAGGTGGCCAGATCCATCTCGATGAAGTCACGGCTGACCAGTTGCTCGAACAAGGCCGGCGAGCTGGTGGGGTTCTGCGCCTTGTACTTGATCATCTCATCGCTCAAGGCGGCAAGGCGGGATAGGAGAGCCTGCTCCGCTGCGGAAAGCCCACGCTGCTCGCGAAGCCAGGCCAGGGCCGGTGCCGCGCCTTCCGTCGTGCTCTGGATGACCGCGAACTGCTGTCGCAGGCCGTTCTTCAGGTCCTGCACGTCGCTGGAACGGAATAGTTGCAGGCCAAGATTGCGACCGCCGTCCCACTGGTGAATGTCGAAGCGCTGCGTGAACACCGGCAGGGCATCGATATTGGCCAGGGACGATTGGATATCGGTCATGGCCATGTGGGTCAGTTGGCTCTGCAAGGCACCTGCAAGGTCGGTGCGGTCGAGCTCCACCAGGGCGCTCAATACCTGGCCGGCCTGCTCCGCTGGCACATCGAAGGCTTTGCCGGCACTGCCCGGCGGGCGTATTTCGGAGGCGCTCAAACTGGCCCAGATGGCCCGTGCAGCGGCTTCCCCGGCCGCCTTGAGCATGCCCTCGCGGTAGTCCGGAGGGATCTGCGCCAGCTCCTGGCCGACGTAGGCGTGATAACCGTCGACGAAGCTCTGTGCCTGGGTCAGCGCCCGGGCGTCGACGTAACGCAGGGCTCTGGTATCGGGCTCGACAGCGTCCCTGCGCAGGGCCACCGCCACGAAGTCGCGCTTGAGAAGACCCTTGATCGCCTTGGCCAGTGCGCCGATATGTTCCTGCAGCATCAAGGTGCCTCCCGCCTGGCGCTGCAGCAGATTGGCGCTCGTGCCGGCGTCAGCGATCCACTGCCCGTGAAAACCCTTGCGCAGGCGAATCGCCTCGGTGTTGAGGTTCTGCTCCATGACAGGCCCCAGCAGGCTGCTCTGGCGCACGGTTTCCATCAGGTTGCGATACCCCGGCACCAGCTCCTCGCCGTTGCTGTGACTCCAGGCGGAGTTGGTCAGGGCGAGCAGGTCTTCCAGGTTGTCGATGAGGCTGTTGATCTCTTCCAGCTCGGCCAGGGTATTGCCTTGCCCCGCCTGCAGGTTGCCCAGGTGCAGTTTTAGGTAACCCGCGGGACGGACGAAGTTGTCGGCAAGAAAGTACTGGGTCAGCCAGAGCTTCATAAGCGCCTGGAACTGTTCGCTCAGGGGCTGGCGCTGGGCCTTCAGGTCGAGTGGCGCCAGCCCCGGACCGCCCAGGCCGCGCAAGGCACGGTCGTAGTAGGAGCGCCGCCGCAGGTCGGCGGTGTTCAGCTCCAGGCCCAGGGCACTGTTGCCCAACTGCGCCAGGGGCTCCAGCACGCCCTTGTCGCCCGAAAGGGTGTCGGCGAACAGGCGGTTCTGCTGTTCCAGGCTGCTCGCGCCATAAGCGAGGTTGCGCGCCTTGACGTAATTCGGCCACTCCTCGGGCTGCTCACCTTCGACATTGGTGCGCCGGTCGCTGCTGCGGATCGCCAGGAGCTTGTCCAGTTCCACCCGCTGCATCTGCGCCAGGGGATGCAGGGCCTCACTGCGGGCCATGGAGCGGAGGACGTTGTCCATGCGCCCGTCCAGGGACGAAAACCAGGAGGTGGGGAAAACCACTGATGCGAAATGCCAACGCGGGGCATCCTGCAACAGGCGCCAGAAGCCCAGGAGGTTGCGCCGTGCCTGCTCTTCGCTGCGCGCCGGGTCCTTGAGTACCACATGGCTGTTCTGGGCGACCTGCAGCACCCGTGCCAGCTCGCGGGCGTCGCGCTGGCCGTCATGCCAGACCCAGAGCATGCCCAACAACCAGAATGCGCCGACAACCGCCGCCGTGCCGGCGACGACCTGTTGCCAACGCTGGCGCAAGCGCAGGATGCGCGGGACCGCCTGGGCCAGCCCTTGCTCGGCGAGGAAACGCTGGCGCCAGAGCGCACGTGAAAACACCCCGCGCGCTGGCGGCAGGTCACTGGCCGAGAGCGCCCAGGGCTCGGCGTCGCTGGACAAAGCCTGAGTGGAGCTGAGATAGAGGCCCCGCAGGCGCGCCGCCTCGCCTTGGGCGTTACCCTGGAATACCGGCTCGAGCAGGGCGCGCAGGTTGCCCCGCAGGCCGTCCAGTTGGCCCGGCAAACGGTAGAGGTCTTCGCCCAGTTCGCCCTTGAGCGCCCCTACTTCCAGGATCGACGCCTGCACGGCCTGCACCACCTGGTCCAGTGCATCGTCGAGCCAGTAACCCTGCCAGCCGGCTTCCAGGGCATAGGGGGAGGACCAGCCGAGGGCACGCTCACGCCCCTCTTCGGGCAGCGCCGCCACCAGCTCCTGGAAACCCGGCAGCTCCTCCAGGCCGGTGACCAGTACATGCACCGGCAGGCTAAGCCCCAGTCGCTGCAACATTTCGCCGAAGCGCCGGCGTACTGCAATGGCATCGGTCGCCAATTGGACGTCATCCAGCAGGCGCGCCAGGGGGATGGTCCAGATAACGCCATCCAACGGTCGCTGCCCACGCAGGCGCAGCAGCATCCCGAGCAAGCGACGCCAGGCGAAGGCCGGCGCAGTGCCACCCTCTTCCGGCAGGAACAGGCCCTGCGGCACCACCAGCAGCGAGCCGTCCGGGTCGGCCCACCAGCGACCGAACCAGGCCGGGCGGTCCGACGGCGTCAGCTGCCAGTCGATGCAAAGCTGGCTGCCTTCTCGCGGGTCCCCCACCAGCAACAACCAGGGTGTCTGGTAGCGGTCCTGGCTACCCTGGTCATGCTCCATCTTGCGCACGGCCGTGTAGAAACTGCGGATGGCCGCGCCGGACTGGGTGCGCAGCCACCAGAAAATCGCCACCAGGGCGAGCAGTAGCAGCAGGATGGCCAGGACGATCAAGGCAATGGCGAAACCGCTCATTCCGCTTGCTCCTCGTCATCCAGGGTGGCGGCCAGATGAAGCACCGGCTCCAGCTCGGACTGGATATCGCTCCACAGCCAGTGCCCCACCGCGCTCAGCAGCAGCGAAAAGCCGATGATCGCCAACCCCAGGCGCAGCCCATCCGGCAGCGCCCGCCGCAACGGCAGACGCAATGGTGCCGCCTGCAGTGGCCGCTCCAGGCTCTGCAGGGCACCCGCGGTGACGGGCTCGCGCTGCCAGGCAAAGGTGAACAGCGCGTGCCGCCAACGTTCGTGCATGGCCTGCCCGCGCTCACCGCGCAACTGGCCATGAAAACCGAGCAACAGGCATTGCAGATAGACGTTGGCCAGGTCGCGGGTAGCCGGCGCACGCTCCTTGAGCAGGCCTCGAATGGCCATGGGCAGGCGTTCGCCGGCATTGCGCGATCCGTAAAGACGGGCTTCCAGCGGCCGCCCCTGCCAGGCTGACTGGCCAGCCCAATTGCCGAACAACAGGGTCTCATCCAGCAACGCGACGAAGGCATAGACCACGGCCTTGACCTGAGCCGTCGCCGGCTCGCCGACACTGGCAAAGGCGCTGCGCCAGAGGCGGCGGACGATACGGGTGGCGGTCTCGGCGGTGCGCTCCACCAGTTGGCCGTCACTGTCGTCGGCGTCTTCCAGCTCGTCCCAGGCATCGCGCCATTCCAGCCAGGCCTGGCGGAACGCGAGGCTCAGGGGTGCCTCGCCGAACTCCGGTGGATACAGGGCCACACTCCTTTCCGGCATTTGCGCGTCCTTGGCTGGTCAATCAAGCGAATTCGTGGGCGTTGGCGACAAACAGCACCACCTGCCAGGGGCCCACCAATGCCGCTTGGCCGGGCACCACGAGGCAGAGCTTCTGCTCGGGATCGAACCACTCGCCAGTCGCCTGGACCACGAATAGCCGGGTATCCTCACCCACGCTGTAAGCGACCTGCTCGGCGCGGCTCATGGACTGGTGGGCCAGACCGCTCATGCGCTGGCGTGCGAGGGTGGACACATGGCCCTGGGACGCGATTATGGCCTGCCCCAGCCAGTAGTAAGCCGCCTGTTCGCCCGCACCGGCCGGCATACGCAGGCCGATCACCAGGCGCTGGCGACGGGACTGGGTATCGGGCAGTTCGATGGCAAAGCCCTGCTCCACCTGTTCGAAGGCCAGGCAGCGATAACCGACCCGTACGCGGGTCAAGGCGTTCTCCAGCCAATCGAGCACTTCGTCGTAGCCACGCTTGAGGTCGAGATAGTCCAGCGAGGCAAAGGCCGGCACCCCCGCCACCGGGTCCAGCGCACACCAGGAACCCGCCATGCCCACCAACAGGCCATGCAGGCGGTCCGGTGCGGCCACGCGGCTGTTCAATGCCGCCTCCACTTCCGGCAAGCGTGCCCAGAGCGCGGCGAGCTGTCGCCGGACTTCAGTCATGTCGTCATGGTTGCCGGCCTGCTCGGCCTGGCGCAGGCGCCCGGCGAGGAACAGGCACTTTTCCCGCGCGCGGGCACACAGCGCGGCGACAGCGCGGCCGAGAACGGATTCGGGAAGCACCCTTGGTGTCGGCGCAACGTAGGCCTGGCGGACAAAGCCGCCCCCTTCCTTGGCGATGCGCAACAGTGGCAGGCAGACCGAATCGGCACGGCCACTCTCGGTCACCAGGCGCGTCGCTGGGCGCCAGACCAGGATGGGTTCGGGATGTTCGCCACTGGCCAGGTCCGGCACGGCTTCTCCCACCACCGACTGCAAGCGCCCGCGCAGGGGCAACACCTGGCCTGCGCGACCGAGCGGATTGACGGCAAGGAAGACGGTGACACTGGACGTCGCGGATTGGGCGATGGCGGCGCTGACGTCCAGCTCCAGCGCAACACCTTCGCCGGGCTTGACGCTGACAGGCAGACCGTCGGGGAGAATGGCGTCGAGGACCAGTACGCGTACCAGGCCGGCGCAGAGGGCGGCAGGATCGAGTTCGAGATGGGAAACACCCCAGAACCAGGGATTGCCGGCTTGGGCGAAATGAGCGGCGAGCACTTCCGCGCGCAATCCTTGCAACTGGAAATGCTGGGGCAGCAACTGCATGCCCTCGTGCCAGCACACCGCGTCAGGCAGAACTTTCATACCACTCCCCTTCGACGTCCGACATTGTCGCGAGCTTGACGCCCTGATGTTCAGGGGCCTTCCGTCAATGCTCGTTCTCGCTTAACAAGCGCATTTCCCTGCTATCGAACCGGAGCCAGGCACGACTCTGCTCATCCAGCCGGAGGCGGTGAGCACCGGGACTGTTATAGCCGGCGAAGACCAAAAGTCCAGCCGCGCTATCACCCGCCAGCGGGAACTCCTGTGCCTCCATGAACTGTCCGGGGACCAGCTCCAGGCTCCAGACAGAGAACTGCTGGCGGTAATCGCGGCGGTACTGCTCGCGATCGGTGAACCACTGCCGCGCGCTGATACCGGAAAGCACCTTGAGCAGTTCGGGGTCGCGCACCGCGATGAAGTCCACGGCGATGGGCGTGTCATCGTTGGCGCGCTCGGCCACATCCAGCGTCAGCGCGTCGAGCTGGACCCGTGGCCCCAGGACATAGGAGCAGCCGCCCAGCGCAATCGCGGCAGCGAACAACACGACTTTCGAAACGGAAATGAAACGTCCCTGCTTCATGGCGGTCAGACTCTGGTTTGCATTTGCAAATTTATAGACCTGTTCTAGCGTGTCTGAGTAGTTCGTCGGACTGACGAACATGAGGGATCGCCAAGGACAGGCTTGCGTGTAGTTCCCCCTGTCGCGTCGCGTGATCCAGCAAGGGAGTGCGATGACAGGACCCGTCCGATGCATTGCGCTCGTGGCAATGCACCGGAGCCCACCACCATGGCAGAAAGCACGCAGCACAAACTGGACCGGGTCCGCCCGCCCCGGGTACAGATCACCTACGACGTCGAAATCGGCGACGCCATCGAGAAGAAGGAACTGCCGCTGGTCGTCGGCATCCTCGCTGACCTTTCGGGCAAGCCCGACCAACCCCTTCCCAAGCTCGTCGAGCGCCGTTTCACCGAAATCGATCGCGACAATTTCAATCAGGTGCTCGCCTCCATCGCGCCGCGCACCACCCTCCAGGTGGACAACACCATCACCGGTGACGGCAGCAAGCTCAATGTCGAGCTGCGTTTCAAGGACATGGACGATTTCGACCCGGTCAACATCGTCAAGCAGATCACCCCGCTACGCCGCCTGTTCGAGGCCCGCCAGCGCCTGCGCGACCTGCTCACCAAGCTGGACGGCAACGACGACCTGGACAAGCTGCTGCAGGAAGTAGTGAGCAACACCGAAGGCTTGCAGGAGATCAAGTCGGCTCGTCCCGAAGCCGAATCCGCCGCGCCCGAAGGCGAAGGCGAAGGCGAAGCACCGGCCGAACCCCAGGCCTGACCGATAACCCGACCTTCCCGGAGGACTCGCCATGGCCACAGAAGCCGGTGCGAACAGCGAAAGCACCACGCAAACCCTGACCCTGCTCGACCGCATCGTCGCCGAGGGCCGCATGGCCCATGACGACAGCCAGCAGGACTACGCCCGCGACATGCTCGCGGAGTTCGCCACCCAGGTACTCGACGAAGGCATGGCCATCGACAAGGACACGGTGGCCATGATCAATGACCGCATCAGCCAGATCGACGAACTGATCAGCGACCAGCTCAACCAGGTCCTGCACCACCCCGACCTGCAGAAGCTGGAAGCCTCCTGGCGCGGCCTGCACCTGTTGGTGCAGAACACCGAGACCAGCACCCGCCTGAAGCTTCGCCTGCTCAACGTTACCCAGAAGGAACTGCAAACCGACCTGGAGAAGGCCGTCGAGTTCGACCAGAGCGCGCTGTTCAAGAAGATCTACGAAGAGGAATACGGCACCTTCGGCGGCCATCCGTTCAGCCTGCTCGTGGGCGATTACAACTTCGGCCGTCATCCCCAGGACGTGGCCCTGCTGGAGAAACTCTCCAACGTCGCCGCCGCCGCCCACGCGCCCTTCATCGCTGCCGCCAACCCGAAACTGTTCGACATGAACAGTTTCACCGAGCTGGCCGTGCCGCGTGACCTGGCGAAGGTCTTCGAGAGCCAGGAACTGATCAAGTGGCGCAGCTTCCGCGAGAGCGAAGACTCGCGCTATGTCTCCCTGGTGCTGCCGCGCTTCCTCCTGCGCCTGCCCTATGGCCCGGACACCCTGCCGGTGGAAGGCATGAACTACGTCGAGGATGTCAACGGCACCGATCACTCCAAGTACCTCTGGGGCAACGCTGCCTGGGCGCTGGCCCAGCGCATCACCGAAGCCTTCGCCAAATACGGCTGGTGCGCGGCGATCCGCGGTGCCGAGGGTGGCGGTGCGGTAGAGGGCCTGCCGGCCCATACCTTCCGCACCAGTTCCGGCGACCTGTCGCTGAAGTGCCCGACCGAAGTGGCCATCACCGACCGCCGCGAGAAAGAGCTCAACGACCTTGGGTTCATCGCCCTCTGCCACAAGAAGAACAGCGACCTGGCGGTGTTCTTCGGTGGCCAGACCACCAACAAGGCCAAGCTCTACAACACCAACGAGGCCAACTCCAACGCGCGCATCTCGGCCATGCTGCCCTACGTGCTCGCCGCCTCGCGCTTTGCCCACTACCTGAAGGTGATCATGCGCGACAAGGTGGGCAGCTTCATGACCCGCGACAACGTGCAGACCTACCTGAACAACTGGATCGCGGACTACGTGCTGATCAACGACAACGCACCGCAGGAGATCAAGGCCCAGTACCCGCTGCGCGAAGCACGGGTGGACGTTTCGGAAGTGGCCGGCAAGCCGGGCGCCTACCGGGCGACCGTGTTCCTCCGCCCGCACTTCCAGCTGGAGGAACTGACCGCCTCGATCCGCCTGGTGGCCAGCCTGCCGCCACCGGTAGCCGCCTGACCCGTGCCGCCCGCCGGTCGCCCCGGCGGGCGGGCACCACCCTTTTCTCCAGACTTTCCAGACTCAGGAGTTCCATGCGATGGATGCGATCATTCTCGACCTCGGCGACGACATCAAAGGCGACAGCCTGCTCGAGGGCTATACCGACAAGATCGAGGTGATGTCCTACAGCCACAACGTGGCCATGCAGGTCACCAACGACGTCAGCAACTCGGAACGTACTTCAGGCCGGCCGCACATCGGCGAGTTCACCCTCACCAAGTTCATCGACACCTCCACGCCATCACTGAACGAGTACTGCTGCGCCGGCAAACCCATCACCACGGCGAAGATCACCATCGGCCGCAACGCAGCCGAAGGCGACGGCAAGATCCTGCCCTTCATCGTCTACACCCTGGACAACGTGGTGCTCTCCAATGTCAGCGTCAGCGGAGGTAGCGGTGGCAAGCCGGTCGAAACCCTGTCACTGAACTTCACCAAGATCAAATGGGAGCTCACCGCCCAGAAGGACGACGGCACCAAGGAGGGCACTGCGGCTTCCACCTGGGACCTGGCCGCCAACAAGTTGGCCAAGTAAGGACGCCGCCTGCTCATGTCGGACGCCGGCCTGCTCCCTCCGCTGTTCGAGCGCCTCTCCGCCCAGGCGGACGAGGCGCCGGCCTTCGACCGCGAGGCGCTGGCCGAATCCGTCCGTCTGGAACTGGTACGGCTGCTCAACACACGCCGCCCCAGTACCAGGACCAGTCGGCCACTGACCATCCTCGACTATGGCATCGGCGACTGGAGCGCCTTGCAGGCGCAGCGCGGCGACGACAGACGCCATCTGGTGCGGGAAATCCGTGCCGCCGTGCACCACTTCGAACCGCGCTTGCAGCTCACGGATGTGGATGCCGCCCCCATCCCCGGCCACCCGCAACGACTGCGCATCCGCCTCGCCGGCAGCTTGCGCAGTGGCCAGCGCACCTGGCCGGCACTGTTCGTCATCGACAACAGCGAAGCGGGTCTCGAGGTGCGCCATGAAAGACTCGATTGACCCGGAACTGCTGGACTACTACCAACGCGAACTCACCTGGCTGCGCCATGCCGGCGCCGCCTTCGCCGCACGCTACCCGAAGGTTGCCCGGCGCCTGGAGCTCTCTCCCGGCGAATGCCCGGACCCGCACGTGGAGCGTCTGCTGGAAGGCTTCTCCCTGCTGACCGCACGCCTGCAAAGGCGCCTCGACGACGACTACGCCGAGTTCAGCGACGCCCTGCTGGAACAGCTCTACCCGCTCGCCCTGCGCCCTCTTCCGTCCTGCGCCATCGTCCAGTTCGAGCCGGACCCGACCCAGGGCAGCCTGGCCGAGGGCTACCGGATGCCGCGCGATACGCCACTGTTCGTCACCACCCGCCAAGGTGCCAGCGTGCACTTGCGCACCACGGCCGAGGCGACGCTATGGCCCGTGCGCGTTGGCGGGGCGACCCTGCTGGACGGCGACGAGGCCGTGGCCCTGACCGGCCGCCCCGAAGCACGCTCGGCCCTGCGCCTGGAATTGCACTGCCTGGGCGAATTCGACTGGGCACAATTGCCCGTCCGCCAACTGCGCCTGCACCTGGCCGCCTCGCCGGTGACCAACGCTGCGCTCTACGACCTGCTGGGCGCCGACACGCTTGGCATCCATTGCGGCGTGCCGGGCATGCCGCTACTGCCCTGCCCCGGCGAGCCGCAGCTGGTGGGATTTGCCGACGACCAGGCATTGCTCCCTGAGGAAGACGGCCAGCATCCGGGCCTGCGCCTCCTGGCCGAGTACTTCACCTTCCCCGACAAGTTCGCCTTCTTCGATGTCCCGATTCTGCCGCCGGCAGCGGGCGGTCGCGACTGCCTGCTGGTCATCGCCTTCGACCGCGCCCCGGCAGGTCGCCTGCACCTGCAGCCAGGTGACCTGCGCCTGGGTTGCACGCCGGCCATCAATCTGTTTCCGCGCACCTCTGAACCGTTGCGCCCGGACGGCACGCGCAGTGAATATCGCCTGGTGGCAGACGCTCACCGCGAAAGCAGCGTGGAAATCCACAGTATCCGCGCCGTGCGCGCCGCATCGCCACGCGGCGTGATTCCGGTGCCGGCGTACTACGGCCATGCTCACGGGGCGAGCGCTCCCGGTACCCGCCTCTATTGGCACGCCCGCCGGGTGCAGGGCACGAGCCCCAATCGACTCGGGACAGACCTGCTACTGAGCCTGGTGGACACTGGCTTCGACCCGTTGCTGGACGCCCCCGAGTACAGCCTGACGGCCGAGCTGCTCTGCACCAACCGGCACCTGGCGGAGAACCTGCCGGCTGGCACGCGCCTGGGCTTCGAGCGCCCCGGCCCCGTCGCCCGCGCCAGTCTACTCAACCCGCCAAGCCCGCAGAGCCTGCCGCGCCTGTCGGGTGAATCGCGCTGGCGCATGGTCTCGCAGCTCACCCTCAACCACCTGTCCCTGGTGGAGGGGCCACAGGCCCTGGAAGCCCTGCGCGAACTGCTTGACCTGCACAACCTGCGCGACGACGTCAGCGCCCGCCGGCAGATCGACGGCATCGCCCGCTTGACCTGCGAGCGCGTGGTGGCGCGGGTCGGCGACGACGCCTGGCGCGGCTGGCGCAATGGTCTCGAAGTACGCCTCAGCCTCGATCCGCAGCACTTCGCCGGCGCCAGTGCGGTGCTGTTCTCCGCCGTGCTGGCGCAGTTCTTTTCCCTTTACGCGACCGCCAATCGCTTCGTGCGAACCGTGCTGGTCGATGGCGACAAGGAGGTCAGGACGTGGCAACCCCAGGCCGGCATGCCCCTCTCCCTCTAAGCCGCCATCTGCGCGATGAGCCGCAGGCCTTCGAGTTCCTGCAGGCACTCCTGCTGCTGGAACGTGAACGGCCTGGCTCCGAGTCTCTTGGCCGCAGCAGCGCGCCCCAGGGCGAAGCGTTGCGCCTGCGCGGCCCCTTGACCCCGACCTTTGCCGCCAGCCAGATTGAACGCTTGGACGAGGACGCCGGCCAGCCACCGACGCTGACCACGCCTGTATTCGGCCTTGGCGGACCCGATGGCCCCCTGCCCTATGCCTATCAGGAATGGCTGCAGCAACGCGCGAAGCAGAAGGACTACGCCCCGGCGGAATTCCTCGACCTGTTCCAGCACCGCCTGCTCAGCCTGCTCTATCGCGTTCTGGGCAAACATCGCCTGGCCCTGGGTTTCCGCGCGCCGGAGGACTCGCCAGCACGGGACCAGATGCTCGCGCTCTGCGGCTTGCTGCCGGACGCCCTGCAGAACCGTCTGACGCTGGCCGACTCCGCCGTGACCGCGCGAACCGCGCTCTTTGCCGGCGGCCGGCGCTCCCTGGCCGGTTTCGCCGCGCTAGCCCGCCACCAGTTCGGCGTCGTGGTGCATTACGAGGCCTACCAGGGCGGCTGGCGGGATATCCCACCGGCCAGCCGCAGTCTCCTGCAACGTCGGGGCCGCAATCTGCGCCTGGGCCACGATGCAATCGCCGGCACTCGCGTGTGGGACGAGCATGCCGGCATCCGCCTGACCCTTGGCCCGCTGGCCAGAGAACGCGTGCGGGACTTCCTTCCTGGTGGGGCCGAGCACACCCGGCTTGCCAGCCTCGCCGCGCTCTACTTCGGCCCGGACCTGGACGGCGCCCTGCGCCTGCTGGTGCGCCCGGGCTCACCGTTGCAGCTGGATCGCGCGCAACCACCGCGCCTGCACTGGAGTGGCGGCCTGCACCTTCGCGGCGAACAGCTGCAAACGATCGACACTCGCCTGCGCCAGATGGAGGTGGCCTGACCATGGAACTCGGCAGCCTGATCGGACGCCTCAACGCACAAAGCCGCCGCGCCCTGGAACGGGCCGCGCAACGCTGCCTGCAGCGCACTCACCACTACGTGGAAATCGAACACCTGTTGCTGGAACTGATGGACATCGAAGGTGGTGATCTCGCCTATCTGTTGCCACGCTTCGGCCTGGAGCGCGACACGGTGGCCTCGGAGATCAACCTGGCATTGGAGTTGTTCAAGGCCGGCAACACCCGCACGCCGGCGCTCTCCGCACAAACCATCGGCCTGCTGGAAGATGCCGTGGTGCAGGCCAGCGTGTCCGGCCAGCAGAGCATCCGCTCCGGGCTCTTGCTGCTCGCCCTGCTCGACCGTGACGAGCGCCGCACCCTGCTGCTCAATAGCGCCTCGTCCCTGCTGCGCATCCCCCGCGAAGCCCTGCGCAGCAATCTGCAGGAATGGACCCAGGCATCCCGCGAGCAGCCCGCTTCGACGCAGGCGATCAAAGGCAAGCCCGCCCAGCCCGGCGCCCAGGACGCCATCCTCGACCAGTACACCCAGGACCTCACCGCCGAAGCCCATGCCGGGCGCATCGACCCCATCGTCGGGCGCGACAGCGAGATCCGTCAGAGCATCGACATCCTCCTGCGTCGCCGGCAAAACAACCCCATCCTGGTGGGTGCTCCTGGCGTCGGCAAGACCGCTGTGGTCGAGGGCCTGGCCCTGCGCATCGCCGCGGGCGACGTGCCGCCCCCCTTGCAAGATGTCAGCCTGCGGGTGCTCGACCTTGGCCTGCTGCAAGCCGGCGCCGGCGTCAAAGGCGAGTTCGAACAACGCCTGAAAGGCGTGATCGACGGCGTACGCAATGCCGAGAAGCCGATCATCCTGTTTATCGACGAGGCCCACACCCTGATCGGCGCCGGCGCCGCCGAAGGCCAGAGTGACGCGGCCAACCTGCTCAAACCGGCCCTGGCCCGTGGCGAACTGCGCACGCTGGCCGCCACCACCTGGCTGGAATACAAGAAGTACTTCGAGAAAGACCCCGCGCTCGCTCGACGCTTCCAGCTGGTGCAAGTGGAAGAGCCGGACGAGATCACAGCCGTGGAAATGCTGCGGGGAGTCGCCGCCAAGCTGGAACAGCACCACGGCGTACAGGTGCTGGACGCCGCCATTCACGACGCGGTGAAACTCTCCCATCGCTACATCTCCGGCCGGCAACTGCCGGACAAGGCCATCAGCGTGCTCGACACCGCCTGCGCCCGCGTCGCCCTCGGCCAACACGATGTGCCGCCGCCGCTGGAAAGCCTGCGCCACCGTGAACAATCCCTGGAGCAAGAGCTGCAACGCCTGCGCCGCGAGCAAGCGACCGGCCTCGACCACCGCGAGCGCATTACCGCGCTGGAGGCCGAATCACGCAGCAACCTCGTCGCCGTTCGCGAGTTGGAAACCCGTTGGGCAGAGGAACGCGATGCCGTGCGCGAACTGCTGGATGCCCGCCGCGAACTGCTCACCCTCAGCGACAGCGCCGACGCCAGCAAGCCAAACGAAGAACTGGACGACCGAATCGACCATCTCGCCGCCGAACTGGCACGCCTGGAAGCCGGTCTCGACGCCATCCGCCAGGACGATCCGCTGGTGCCCGAACAGGTGGACTCCAAGACAGTCGCGGCGGTGATCGCCGGCTGGACGGGCATCCCAATCGGCAAGATGCTCGCCGACGAAGCCCACGCCGTTCGCACCCTGGGCCAGCGCATGGCACAGCGAGTCATGGGCCAGGACAGTGCACTGGGCACCATCGCCCAGCGCATCCAGGCCTATCGCGCAGGCCTCACCGATCCGCAGAAGCCGGTGGGCGTCTTCCTGCTGGTAGGCCCCACCGGCGTCGGCAAGACCGAGACCGCCTACGCCCTGGCCGACGCGCTCTACGGCGGCGAGCGCAACCTCATCAGCATCAACCTCTCGGAGTACCAGGAGGCCCACACCGTCAGCCAGCTCAAGGGGGCCCCGCCCGGCTATGTGGGCTACGGCTCCGGTGGCGTGCTCACCGAAGCCGTGCGCCGTCGCCCCTACTCGGTGGTACTGCTGGACGAGATCGAAAAGGCCCACCCGGATGTGCTGGAGGCCTTCTACAACGTCTTCGACAAGGGCGTAATGGAAGACGGCACCGGCCTGGTGGTGGACTTCAAGAACACCGTGATGCTCGCCACCAGCAACGTCGGCGCCGAACTGGTGCTGGACACAGTGCCCGACCAGCTCGGCAGCGACGCCTTCAACGAACGCCTGCGCAAGGTCATGCTGCAAGCTTTCCGCCCCGCCTTCCTCGCCCGCATGACCGTGGTGCCCTACCGCCCGTTGGACGAAGCGACCCTGGAAGGCATCGTCATCACCAAGCTGGAAAAACTCCAGAGCCGCTACAAGGCCGCCACCGGCAAACACTTCGACTTCGACCCGGCCATCGTGAAAGCGGTACTGGCCAAGTGCAGTTCGGCCGGGGCGCGGGATATCGAGAATGTGCTGATGGCGCAGGTGACGGGGAAGTTGGCGGAGTGGGTGTTGGAATAGACGTCAAACAGGTCGAGAGCCGAAAGGCATCCAATGTCAGGCGGAATCGGCGGCAGGAAGGAGGGACGAGATGGACCTGAACAGATACATCTATGCCATCAAGACCGACGGAACAAAAATCTATACACCTCCGACCATGGAGGTACCGGCTAACCTCTGCACCGAGTTCCACGCACTCATGACCTTGTCGGACAAAGAGGTCAAGGAGTACGGCTGCAACCTGCGCTACATCCAAACCCACGGAAGCGGCCGTCTGGAGATAGAACGGGATTCGTCCACCACGCTGAAGATCCATGCCGGAGACTTCTCTGGTGTGTCCCTGGAATCAGACACTGCCTATTTGCACGCCCAATACATCGGTGACTTCCACACACACCCCTATTTGAAGCGGTACAAATCCGCCACTGCCATCGGCCCATCTTATGGCGACTGGGAAGGCTGGGTTCAGTACTACCCGCAGAACAGTGATGTGGGCGTTTTCATGGTGGCCAGCGCAGATCAGCTATTCCTCATGATCTCCAGGGGGAGACCCGGAGTACTGCCGGGCGGAAAGCTATCCCGATTGGATATCCAGGCGTTCAAGGACATTACACAACATGACTACAAGACCTATGTAGCCCTCGAGACCGAGTTGGGTACCAAGCAGTTCGATGCTTACGCGAACATCCTCACCAAATCCTATCCGCAGGCCATCAAGGCGCATCAGCAAGGAACCCTGGCCATGAACAAGGAACTCGCCCGCCAGATGAATTGGGAGCTGTACCAAGGGAAGCTGAATCAGCAATCCAGCAGCACACTTTCGCTCACCTCCGACTTCGTTGTGGGTAGCAGTTGGACAAACTACCTCTGGAGCAGAACGGACGACTACTGGCTGATCAACAACTGGATCTGAGCAACTCGACACGCAAACACCCTACCCGCTTAGTAAATGGCGCCACGCGCCAGATATCCATCGCAACTGGCAGGGAAATCGGCGGCCTGAACGCCCGAGCCACAATCGACAACAGGGAGAAAACTATGCGTGCGGTACGACAAATGCGTCCGCAAGACGCCTACAACTGCGGACTCTATTCGATCTGGATGGCGATCGAGTCACTGACGGGAGTCGACGATACCCTTATCTCGGCGATTGAGCGAAAAGCGAGGATTTTCTCGAACAGCGCCGGCGGCCTGTTTCGCTATTACGAGATCGTGAAGATCATTCACTCCATGGGCCGAGGTGCAAAAGCCGTGAACTTCCATGACCGGACATCGTTCCTCAATGGACTGCGCCTCCACTTCAACCATGCGATCCTAATTGCGTATTCCTTCTACGGACTGGACGGCAGGGCGCAGGCGCCGGATGTTGCTGCCAGTAGCGCGCACTGGAGTGTGGCCGACCGGCTAGACGCGGAAGGCAACTACGTTCGTCTGGCCAATCCCCATGGCAACTGGACCTGGGTGAGCACTGACAACATCGTCCGCGCCAACCTCGACCTGAGGAATGGCAGCTTCTACTGGAACGATTTCGTCCGGCAGCATGCAGCCACTCCGTTGTTCCAGCAGCAGACCCGCCTGTACACCACGGGCGCGCAGGATCTGCAAACCCGCACTCGGGAGGAGACTGACCTAGGCGGCTACTTCATTGCCGTGAGTTGAACTGCGTGGTGCCCGCCAGCGCTCTGAGCCCCATTACAGCGTACGGCGACCAGGAATAAGTTCCCCGATAGCTACCACCACAAGGCCCACCATGGCGCGCCCCACAGACACCAACACCAGCCTCTCTCTCAGCGCTTCCGCCCTTTTGGACTTGTATCCGCAGCAACTGGTTGGCGGGGAGCATTTGAACCGCCTTGGCGATCTACAACTCGGCGGTTTCAGCGCCACGCCCCTCACTCTGAGCGGCGCAGTCGCGACCCACCTGACCACCACCCTCCACAATGACGGCAACCAACGCCCCCTCGACGCCCTGGTCGCCGAGATCCACCAACTCCCCGCCGACGCCACCGCCGAACGCTATCAACTGGTGCTGCGCCCCTGGCTCTGGTGGCTGACGCTGGCGAGCAACAACCGGGTGTTCCAGAACCTCGCCACCAGCGACATCGTCACCACCATCTTCAAGGCCCACGGCTTCACCGATTTCGAGGTGAAACTCACAGGCAGCTACAGCCCGCGGGAATACTGCGTGCAGTACGGCGAGACGGACTTCGCTTTCGTCTCGCGGCTGCTGGAGGAGGAAGGCATCTTCTGGTTCTTCACCCACGAGGACGGCAAGCACACCCTGGTGCTGGGGGACAGCAACGATGCGTTCGTACAGATGCCCTACGGGCCGAAGGTGCCCTATCTGGGCCAGGGCATCGGTGAGCGCGAGCTGCACGGCGTACGTTCCGGGCAGCTGTGCCTGCAGGCGGTAGCCGGGGTTTACAGCGCCACGGACTACGAATTCACCACGCCCACCACCTCGCTCTACAGCCAGGCCGAGGCGATGTCCGGGCCACGAACGATGTATGAGCATCCGGGCGGTTACACCTCCAAAGCGCGCGGGGATTCACTCTCCAAGCAGCGGGTGGACGAGCTGCGCAGCCAGGAGAAGCGTTTCAGCGGCGAAAGCGATTGCCGCTGGCTGGTGCCTGGGCACTGGTTCACCCTGAGCGGCCATGACGATGACGCGCTGAATATCGACTGGGTAGTGACCTCGGTGACCCACGAGGCCAGCCACGAGCATTACCGCAATCGCTTCGAGGCCATCCCCAAGACCACCAACTACCGTCCACCGCGCAGCACGTCCAAGCCACGCATGCATACGCAGACGGCAGTAGTAGTCGGCAAAAGCGGCGAGGAAATCTGGACCGACCAGTACGGCCGCATCAAGATCCAGTTCCCCTGGGACCGGCTGGGCAACAACGACGAAACCTCCTCCTGCTGGGTGCGGGTGGTGCTGCCCTGGAGTGGCAAGGGTTTCGGCATGCAGTTCATCCCGCGTATCGGCCAGGAAGTGATCGTCACCTTCATCGATGGCGACCCGGACCGCCCCCTGGTGACCGGCTGCGTCTACAACGGCGACAACAGCCTGCCCTACTCCCTGCCGGACAATCAGACCCAGTCCGGCATCAAGACCAATTCATCCAAGGGCGGCGGCGGCTTCAACGAGTTGCGCTTCGAAGACAAGAAGGACGCCGAGGAAGTGTTCCTTCAGGCGCAGAAGGACATGAAAGTGAATGTGCTCAACGACAGCACCGCCACCATCGGCCACGACGAAACCCTCACGGTACAGAACGCCCGCACGCGTACGGTGAAGGAAGGCGACGAGACCATCACCCTGGAAAAGGGCAAGCGCAGCGTCACCATCCAGACCGGCAGCGACACCCTCGATGTGAAGGACAGCCGCACGGTAACGGTAGGCGCTGACCAGACCCACAGCACCGGCGGCAACTACAGTCACAAGGTGACGGGGAACTACGAGCTCACCGTAGACGGCAATCTGACGATCAAGGTCAGCGGCACGCTTACCCTGCAGAGTGCCGGCAGCCTGACGATCAAGAGCGATGCCGACCTTGCCGCGCAGGCCGGTACCTCCATCACCCAGAAAGCAGGCACCTCGCTGACCAACCAGGCGGGCACGTCGCTGGACAACAAGGCCGGCACGACCTTGACCAACGACGCTGGCATCAGCCTGACCAACAAGGCCAGCGCCGAGCAGACGGTGGACGGCGGCGGCATGCTGACCATCAAGGGCGGTCTGGTGAAGGTGAACTGAACATGACACAGTCCGGCAGGCTCGATCTCACCCGTGGCGACAGCCGTATGCAAGGAAGCCTCCAGGCCGGTGAGCTGGAAGGGCCGGTTCGCATCGAGGAAACCGGCCGTCCCCAGGCCCAGCTCAGCTATAGCCAGGGCGAGCTGAATGGCCCGAGTACCCTCTTCCACCCCAACGGCAGGGTTTCAGCACAAATGCACTACGTGCGCGGCAAACTGCATGGAGTGGCGACCTTCCATGCGCCGGAGGGCTGGCTGCAGCGCAAGGTGAGTTATCGCCAGGGGCTGATGCATGGCGAGGCGACCAGCTACTTTCCGGATGGCAGCGTGGCGGAAGTCGAACAGTATCGCGAAGGGGTCCGCGATGGCGCCTACCAGCGCTTTCACGGCAACGGCCAGCTCGCACTGCGCAGCCGCTACCTGAAAGGTCAGTTGCTGGAGCCGGGCCAACCGTTCGCCGAAGACGGCCGACCGCTGGACGCCGAGGGCAAGCCCATCTCCCGACTGCGCTGGTGGTGGAAACGCTGGATCGAGCCGGCGGAAGCCTGACGCCCTTCCCTGTAGGAGCGGGCTTGCTCGCGAAGCGGACTCAGCACCAATTACGGAATCAACATTTGAGCCTGACCGGGCATGACGATCTTGATCACCCCCGCCCAGCTGCACATCAGCGTGCTGTTGGCATCCAGCGCCGGCATATTGCCCAGCAGCACGGTGGGCGCGCCGCCGGGAATCCAGGGCGCTGCCGTCGCGGGTATACAGGGCATCGGAGTCAGAGCGCCGAGGGCAGCTGCGGTTGCCGCGGCCACCGTCGGGTTGGCCAGGCTCTGGCACATGCCGAAGGTGGGAATGTTCACCAGCGGGATGTGATCCATGATGTTCGCTGCTGGCATTCCGCCCGCCAGGGTGCGGTTCACCGGCAGCACGTTGAGTACCGTCGGTGCCACGCCGAAACTGCATTGCAGCGTCGCACCGCTGCACACCTGCGGACATCCCATGGCCTTCCCTCCTCCATTCGTCGCCTGAAACTCTAGACGACCCTCTCGATTGCCGCCCGACGCGACAACCCTCCACATTGCAACCGATAGCCGCAACCTTCCCGTATCAAATAATCCGATACAGGAATACACCTCAACCCTGTGGGCGCGAATTCATTCGCGATGACCACCGACAACTGCTCTGGATCGAACCTTAGCCCATAAGCCGAGCGCCATCGCACATGAGCTTGATCCTGCCAGCGAAGCGTTGCAGCCCGAGTGCTTATGCCCGAAGCACAAACTCGCTTCTTCTCGAAGCGATACAAAAACTATATTCGATACACATTTTAATGTTTGATATTTGATTTCGTATCATTTAAAAATAGCGCCATGGCCAAGCCACCCCACGAACCCTGCATGGCTGGAGAACGGCATGTACGCACAATTGGTTGAGACCGGCGTGAAGCGCATCAAGGCGCTGGAGGAGATGTCCCCCGAGGAACGCGCCTTCCAGGAAAAGATCGACGCGGAAATCAAGATCGAGGCGAAGAACTGGATGCCGGATGCTTACCGGCAGACCTTGATCCGCCAGATTTCCCAGCACGCCCACTCCGAGATCGTCGGCATGCTGCCGGAGGGCAACTGGGTGACCCGTGCACCGACCCTCAAGCGCAAGCTGCAGCTGATGGCCAAGATCCAGGACGAAGCGGGTCACGGCCTCTACCTCTACAGCGCCATGGAAACCCTGGGCGCGGACCGTGACGCAGAGATCGCCAAGCTGCACTCCGGCCGCGCCAAGTACTCGAGCATCTTCAACTACCCGACCCTGAGCTGGGCCGACATGGGCGCCGTAGGCTGGCTGGTGGATGGCGCGGCCATCGTCAACCAGGTGGTGCTGCAGCGGACCTCCTATGGCCCCTACTCCCGCGCCATGATCCGCATCTGCAAGGAAGAGTCCTTCCACCAGCGTCAGGGCTACGAAATCCTCCTGCACATGATGCGTCACGGTACCCAGGCCCAGAAGGACATGGTCCAGGACGCCATCAACCGTCTCTGGTGGCCGTCGCTGATGATGTTCGGCCCGAGCGACGCCGACTCCCCCAACAGTGCCCAGTCCATGGCCTGGAAGATCAAGCGCCAGAGCAACGATGAGCTGCGCCAGCGCTTCATCGACCAGACCGTGCCGCAACTGGAGCTGCTCGGCTGCACCGCCCCGGACCCGCACCTGAAGTGGAACGAGGAACGCGGCCACTACGATTTCGGCGAGATCCAGTGGGAAGAGTTCTACGAAGTGCTCAAGGGCAACGGCCCGTGCAACGTCGAGCGCGTCGCCACCCGCCGCAAGGCCATCGAAGACGGCGCCTGGGTCCGCGAAGCAGCGGTCGCCCACGCCCGCAAACAACAACGCAAAGCGAACGCCGCTTGACCTGCCCCTGAACTGGAGATTCCTGCCATGTCTGAATGGACCCTTTTTGAAGTCTTCGTGCGCAGCAAGCACGGCCTGAACCACAAACACGTCGGCAGCGTGCATGCCGCCGATGCGCGCATGGCCATCGAGAACGCCCGCGAGCTGTACACCCGCCGCAACGAAGGTGTGAGCCTCTGGGTGGTGCCGTCCGCCCTGATCACCGCCTCTTCCCCGGACGAGAAGGAGCCGCTGTTCGACCCGTCCCAGGACAAGGTCTACCGTCACGCCAGCTTCTACGAGCTGCCGGCCGAAGTCGGCCACATGTGAGGCCGCTGCCATGACTCAACGCGAAGACCTCATCCAATACCTGCTGCGCCTCGGCGACAGCGCCCTGATCCAAGGCCAGCGCCTGTGCGAATGGTGCGGCCATGCCCCAGCGCTGGAAGAAGAACTGGCGCTGATGAACGTCGGCCTCGACCTGGTGGGCCAGGCCCGCAACTGGCTGGACTATGCCGCCGAGCTGATTGCCGACGGCCGTGATGCCGACCATCTGGCCTTCCGCCGCGACGAGCGCGCCTACCGCAACCTGTTGCTGGTGGAGCAACCCAACGGCGACTACGCCGTGACCATCACCAAGCAATTCTTCTATGACGCCTGGCACTTCCAGGTGCTGTACGGATTGAGCCAGTCCAGCGACGAGCGCATCGCCGGCATCGCCGCCAAGGCCCTGAAGGAAGTCACCTACCACCTGCGCCGCTCCAGCGAATGGGTCGAGCGCCTGGGCGACGGCACCGAGGAAAGCCACCAGCGCATGCTGGCGGCCATTCGCGATGTCTGGCGCTTCACCGTCGAACTGGTGAATGGCGACGAGGTTGAGCAGCGCTTGTTCGAGGCCGGCATTGCGCCGAACCCGGCAGAGATCGCTGCCGCCTGGAAATCCAAGGTCGCCGACATTCTCGCCAGCGCCACCCTGCCGATGCCGGAGCCGGCCAGCTACTTCTACCTGTCCGGCAAGCGCGGCCTGCACACCGAACACCTCGGCCTGCTGCTGGCCGAAATGCAGTTCCTCCAGCGGGCCCATCCCGATGCGTCCTGGTGAGCTGATCGCCAGCGACCGTGGCGCCCGGGCCGGCGCGCCAGATGATCTGGCGCGCGCCTGGTCGGTGCTGGGCGAGGTGATGGACCCGGAAGTGCCAGTGGTCAGCGTGGTCGACCTCGGCATCGTCCGTGGCCTCGACTGGCAGGACGGCCACTTGCATGTGGTCGTCACCCCGACCTACTCGGGCTGCCCGGCCACCGAGGTGATCGAGCACGACATCGAGCAGGCCCTGGAAGGCGCCGGCTTCGCCGCGCCGAAGCTGGAGCGCCGCCTGAACCCGTCCTGGACCACTGACTGGATCAGCCTTGAGGGCCGCGAGCGCCTGCGCGCCTACGGCATCGCCCCGCCGGCGGGCAGCACCAGCAAGCGCAGCCTGCTGGGCGAGTCCCCGGAAGTGTGCTGCCCGCAATGCGGCAGCGCCCATACAGAACTGCTCAGCCAGTTTGGCTCCACTGCGTGCAAAGCGTTGTACCGCTGCCGCGACTGCCTAGAGCCGTTCGACTATTTCAAGTGCATCTGAGTGGCTTGCCACCGGAGACGACCAAGATGAGCAAGTTCCACAGCCTGACAATCAAAGAAGTACGCCCGGAAACCCGCGACGCGGTGTCCATCGCCTTCGACATTCCCGAAAGCCTGGCCGAAACCTTCCACTTCACCCAGGGTCAGCACCTGGTGATGCGCACCCAGATGGACGGCGAGGAAGTACGCCGCTCCTACTCCATCTGCACCGGCGTCAACGACGGCGAGCTGCGGGTGGCGATCAAGCGCGTAGCAGGCGGCCGTTTCTCCGCCTACGCCAACGACAGCCTGAAAGCCGGCCAGAGCCTGGACGTGATGCCGCCGTCCGGCCACTTCTTCGTGGAGCTGGATGTCGCGCGACACGGCAACTACCTGGCGGTGGCCGCTGGCAGTGGCATCACGCCGATCCTGTCGATCATCAAGACCACCCTGGAAGCCGAGCCCCACAGCCGCTTCACCCTGCTCTACGGCAATCGCTCCAGTGCTTCCGCACTGTTCCGCGAGCAGCTGGAAGACTTGAAGAACCGCTACCTGCAGCGCCTCAACCTGATCTTCGTGTTCAGCCGCGAGCAGCAGGACGTCGACCTCTACAACGGCCGGATCGATGCCGACAAATGCGGCCAGCTGTTCTCTCGCTGGATCGACGTCAAGGCCCTGGACGCCGTCTTCATCTGCGGCCCGCAGGCGATGACCGAGACCGTGCGCGACCAGCTCAAGGCCAACGGCATGTCGGCAGAGCGCATCCACTTCGAGCTGTTCGCCGCCGCCGGCAGCAATGCCAAGCGTGAAGCCCGCGAAGCCGCTCGCAGCGTGGACAGTGCCGTAAGCCAGGTCACCGTGATCAGCGATGGCCGCGAACTGACCTTCGAGCTGCCGCGCAACAGCGCCAGCGTGCTCGACGCCGGTAACGCCCAGGGTCTGGAACTGCCCTACTCCTGCAAGGCCGGCGTGTGCTCCACCTGCAAGTGCAAGGTGATCGAAGGCGAGGTGGAGATGGACAGCAACTTCGCCCTGGAGGACTACGAAGTGGCCGCCGGCTACGTGCTGTCGTGCCAGACCTTCCCGCTCAGCGAGAAGGTAGTCCTGGACTTCGACCAGCTTTAAACGGAAGCCGTAGGAGCGAGCTTGCTCGCGAAGCCGTTTGGCAGAAACCGTTCGCCAGCAAGCTGGCTCCTACAAAAAAAACCAGACAAGCAGCACCCGCAGTACCCCGTTCGACACAAGCAGCCTTGCCGTCGGCCGTTGAACCGCCTCAACAAACACAAAAAGAGAGAGCAACCATGACCCCGCACGACCTCGATCGCATCCGGCAGCATCCGGATTTCATCCAGCTGGTCCGTCGCAAGCAGCGCCTGACCTGGTCCCTGACCGCCGCCATGCTGGCCATCTACTACGGCTTCGTGCTCCTGGTGGCCTTCGCCCCTGGCGTTCTCGGCCAATCGCTCAATGGTGGTGTCACCAGCGTGGGCATGCTGGTCGGCGTGGTCATCATCCTGCTCTCCTTCGCGCTGACCGGCATCTACGTCAAGCGCACCAACAGCCAGCTCGATCCATTGAACGACAAGCTCAAGCAGGAGTGCAGCCAATGAAAGCCCTCGCCTCCCTGCTGCTTACCGGCGGTCTGCTGGCCACGGAAAGCGCCTTCGCCGCCGATGCAGCCGCGCGTCCGCTGAACTGGAACGCCATCTACATGTTCCTGGCGTTCGTGCTCTTCACCCTCGGCATCACCCGCTGGGCCGCCCTGCGCACCCGTTCGACCGCCGACTTCTATACCGCAGGCGGCGGTCTCACCGGCTTCCAGAACGGCCTGGCGATTGCCGGCGACATGATCAGCGCAGCGTCGTTCCTTGGCATCTCCGCGATGATGTTCATGAACGGCTACGACGGCCTGCTCTACGCCCTGGGCGTGCTCGCCGGCTGGCCGATCATCCTGTTCCTGATCGCCGAACGCCTGCGCAACCTCGGCAGGTACACCTTCGCCGATGTGGTGTCCTATCGCCTGGAACAGACCCCGATTCGCATTACCGCCGCCTTCGGCACCCTTACCGTGGCGCTGATGTACCTGGTGGCGCAGATGGTCGGCGCCGGCAAGCTGATCGAACTGCTGTTCGGCCTCTCCTACACCCAGGCCGTGATGCTGGTGGGCGTGCTGATGGTCTGCTACGTGACCTTCGGCGGCATGCTGGCCACCACCTGGGTGCAGATCATCAAGGCCGTGCTGCTACTGTCGGGCACCAGCTTCATGGCGTTCATGGTGCTCAAGCACTTCGGCTTCAGCGTGGAGTCCATGTTCGCCGCCGCCACCTCGGTACACGCCAAGGGCACCGCCATCATGGCGCCGGGCGGGTTACTGTCGAACCCCATCGACGCCATTTCCCTCGGGCTGGGCATGATGTTCGGCACCGCCGGCCTGCCGCACATCCTGATGCGCTTTTTCACCGTCAGCGATGCCAAGGAAGCCCGTAAATCGGTGTTCTACGCCACCGGCTTCATCGGCTACTTCTACCTGCTGCTTATCGTGGTCGGCTTCGGCTCCATCGTGATGGTCGGCACCAACCCGGAGTTCCGCGACGCGGCCGGCGCCATCATCGGCGGCGGCAACATGGTCGCGGTGCACCTGTCCCACGCGGTGGGCGGCAGCCTGTTCCTCGGCTTCATTTCCGCCGTGGCCTTCGCCACCATCCTGGCGGTGGTCGCGGGCCTGGCACTGTCCGGTGCCTCGGCCGTCTCTCACGACCTGTATGCCTGTGTGATCCGCAAGGGCCGCGCGAGCGAGCGCGAGGAAATGCGCGTGTCTCGCATTGCCACCCTCTGCATCGGCGCGCTGGCGGTGATCCTCGGCCTGTTGTTCGAGTCGCAAAACATTGCCTTCCTTTCCGGCCTGGTGCTGGCCATTGCCGCGTCGGTCAACTTCCCGGTGCTGTTCCTCTCCATGTTCTGGAAGGGCCTGACCACCCGTGGCGCCGTGGCCGGCAGCGTGATGGGCCTGCTGTCCGCCATCGTCCTGCTGGTGCTGAGCCCGGCCGTCTGGGTCAACGTGCTGCATCACGACACGGCATTGTTCCCGTACTCCAACCCGGCACTGTTCTCCATGGGCATGGCCTTCTTCAGCGCCTGGCTGCTCTCGGTGACCGACGCCTCCGAGCGCGCCAAGGAAGAACGCGGCCGCTACCTGGCGCAGTTCATCCGTTCCATGACCGGAATCGGCGCTGCCGCCGCCAGCCGCCACTGAGCCCTGAACAACCGGACGATGGATAAAAGAACAATGACCCATAGCCGTACGACTGCGCCGCTGCTTGTGGCGCTCACCCTGCCCTTTGCCACCTCGGCGCTGGCGGGTTTCATCGAAGACAGCAAGGGCAGCCTGGAGCTGCGCAACCACTACATCAATCGCGACTTCCGCCAGGAGGGCGCCGCCCAGTCCAAGGCCGAGGAATGGGGCCAAGGCTTTACCGCACGCCTCGAATCCGGCTTCACCGAGGGCTCGGTCGGCGTCGGTCTCGATGCCATTGGCGAACTGGGTGTGAAGCTGGACTCCAGCCGCGACCATCGCGGCACCGGTCTGCTGCCCTTCGACCCGGCGACCAAAGAGCCGGTGGACGATTACAGCGAGTTGGGCCTCACCGCCAAGCTGCGCGCCTCGAAAAGCGTGCTGCGTCTGGGCACCCTGCAGCCCTTGCTGCCGGTGGCCACCTATAACGACACCCGCCTGCTCTCCTCCACCTTCCAGGGCGGCATGCTGACCAGCCAGGAGCTGGCCGGCCTGACCTTCAATGGCGGCCGCCTGACCCGCAGCAACCTGCGCGACTCCTCCGGCCGCGACGACATCGGGTATGGAGCCGCCACCAGCGATGCCTTCGACTTCGCAGGCGGCAGCTACGCCATCAACCCGCAACTGGCGGTCAGCTACTACTACGGCCTGCTGGACGATATCTATCGCCAGCAATTCGTCGGCCTGGTGCACACGCTGCCGTTGCCCGGCGGCTTCAACCTGAAGAGCGACATCCGTTACTTCGACAGCCGTGGCGATGGCATCGAGCGCGCCGGTGAAATCGACAACCGCAACTTCAACGGCATGTTCAGCCTGGGCAAAGGCGCCCACCGGTTCAGCGCGGCGTTCCAACGGATGTCCGGCGACAGCGCCTTCCCCTTCCTCAATGGCGGCGACCCCTACGTGGTCAACCTGGTGACCTTCAACACCTTCACCCGCGCCGAGGAAGACGCCTGGCAACTGCGTTACGACTACGACTTCGCCGCCCTCGGCATCCCGGGTCTGACCTTCATGACCCGCTACGTCGACGGCCGTAACGTCAAGACCGCGAACGGCGACGATGGTGAGGAATGGGAACGCGACAGCGACCTCGCCTACGTGATCCAGAGCGGCGCCCTTAAGGGCCTGAGCCTGCGCTGGCGCAACGTCACGTTCCGCTCCGGCAACGGGCTGACGACCGATCTCGATGAAAACCGCCTGATCCTCGGCTACACCCTGGCCCTCTGGTAAGGCAGGAAAAACCCGTAGGAGCGAGCTCTGCTCGCGATTGGCCACGATTCGCAAGCAAAGCTTGCTCCTACAAACGAGCAACCAGGCTGGCGCCGAGAACGCCGGCCCTTCACGGAGAAATCCTCATGAGTAACGCCCCCACGCTGCAAAGCTTCATCGCCGGCCGCTGGATCGGCCAGCAAGGCGCCCAGGCACTGCGCAGTGCCATCGACGGCAGCACAATCGCCCGCGCCCACGAGGAAGCACTGGACTTCTCGGAAGCCATCGAGCACGGCCGCAAACGCGGCATCGCCAGCCTCATGGCCCTGGACTTCCAGCAGCGTGCGGCGCGCCTCAAGACCCTGGCGCTTTACCTCAACGAGCGCAAGGAACAGCTCTACGCGCTGTCGCGCCACAGCGGCGCCACCCGCGCCGACAGCTGGATCGACATTGAGGGCGGCACCAGCACCCTGTTCAGCTACGCCGGCGTCGGCGCCCGCGAGCTGCCCTCCGGCAACATCGTCCACGAAGGCCCGGCCATGCCGCTCGGCAAACAAGGCACCTTCGCCGGCACCCATATCCTGGTGCCCCGTGGCGGCCTGGCCGTTCACATCAACGCCTTCAACTTCCCCATCTGGGGGATGCTGGAGAAGTTCGCACCGAGCTTCCTCGCCGGCATGCCGTGCATCGTCAAACCCGCCACCGCGACCAGCTACCTGACCGAAGCCGCCGTACGCCTGATGCACGAGTCCGGCCTGCTGCCGGAAGGCAGCCTGCAGCTGATCATCGGCAGCACCGGCGACCTGCTGGACCGCCTGCAGGGCCAGGACGTGGTGACCTTCACCGGTTCGGCCGACACCGCCGCCAAGCTGCGCGTGAACGCCAACCTGATTCGCAACTCCATCCCCTTCAACGCCGAGGCCGACTCGCTGAACTGCGCCATCCTCGCCCCGGAAATCACCCCGGACGATCCGGAGTTCGACCTCTTCGTCAAGGAAGTGGCCCGCGAGATGACCGTCAAGGCCGGGCAGAAGTGCACCGCGATTCGCCGTGCCATCGTGCCCGCCAAACACATCGACGCCGTGGCCGAGCGCCTGCGCGAGCGTCTGTCCAAAGTCGTGATCGGCGACCCCGCCGTGGAAGGCGTGAAGATGGGCGCGCTGGCGTCCCATGCCCAGCAGGCCGACGTGGCCGAGCGCCTGGACGCCCTGCTGGCCAGCAGCGACCTGCTGTTCGGTGCCCGCGACGGCTTCGCCCCGCGCGGTGAAGGCGTGAACGAAGGCGCCTTCTTCGCCCCCACCCTGCTACGCGCTCGTGACCCGCACGCCGAAGGCGGCGCCCACGACATCGAGGCCTTCGGCCCGGTGAGCACCCTGATGGCCTACGACGACATCGACGAAGCCATTGCCCTGGCCGCCCGTGGCAAGGGCAGCCTGGTGGCCAGCCTGGTCACCAAGGACCCGATGGTCGCTGCCCGCGTGGTGCCGCAAGCCGCCGCCTTGCACGGTCGCCTGCACATCCTCGACCGCGAATCCGCCGCCGAATCCACCGGCCATGGTTCGCCGCTGCCGGTGCTCAAGCACGGCGGCCCCGGTCGCGCCGGTGGCGGTGAAGAGCTGGGTGGCCTGCGCGCGGTGAAGCACTACCTGCAACGCGCCGCCGTCCAGGGATCGCCCACCATGCTGGCCGCCGTCACCGGCGAATACGTGCGCGGCGCCAAGGTGGTCGAGACCGAAGTGCACCCGTTCCGCCGCTACTTCGACGAGCTGCAGATCGGAGAATCCCTGCTGACCCACCGTCGCACCGTGACCGAAGCCGACATCGTCAACTTCGGCTGCCTGTCGGGCGACCACTTCTACATGCACTTCGACGAACTGGCCGCCAAGGAATCCCAGTTCGGCAAGCGCATCGCCCACGGCTACTTCGTGCTCTCCGCCGCCGCCGGCCTGTTCGTCTCCCCGGCCCCCGGCCCGGTGCTGGCCAACTACGGTTTGGACAGCCTGCGCTTCATCACCCCAGTGGGCATCGGCGACACCATCCAGGCGCGCCTGACCTGCAAGCGCAAGATCGACCAGGGCAAGAAGAGCCCCAAGGGCGAGCCGCAAGGCGTGGTGGCCTGGGACGTGGAAGTCACCAACCAGAACGGCGAGCTGGTGGCCAGCTACGACATCCTCACCTTGGTGTTGAAACGCCCGGAAGCTGCGTGATCCGAGTCGCTGCGTGAGTTTACGACCGGCCTTAGGGCCGGTTTTTTTTGCCTGCTCGGGCGATTCGCTTTCTGTAGGGGCGCAGCCCCCGAATCTGGCACGCAGCATCAAGCCCTTGGCAAGCAGGCACAAGGCCAGTGCACGGCAACTCCTTAGTATCCGGTCGCAGAAACGCTCCGCTGCCAATACCAAGAAGAAGGAAGCCTTGCCATGTCCCGGTCTAACCTGTTCCGACTTTCCACCCTGGCGCTGCTGGTGGGTGCCGCTACCCAGGCGGGTGCCTATGAGCTCTACGCCGACGAAGACACTCATCTGAACGCCACCCTGGAGGCCGTGTACGGCTTCTTCCACAGCCAGGAAAACTACGCCGTCGCTGGCTCGAAGAGCGAGGGGTCGTCGTCCTGGCGCGAGGGCTATGCCAAGTACGGCATCAGCTTCGACCAGGGCCTGGCGGGAGCCGGCACCAGCTATGGCGCCTTCAACATGCTCAGCTCCGGCACCTGGGGAGACGGCGACGCGGCTGGCTTCACTGATGGCTCCGAGCGCACCACCAAGATCGAAGACGCCTACCTCGGCTGGCGTTCCGGCCAGTTGTTCGAAGCCCTGGGCGAAGACGGTGTGGACTTCTCCTTCGGCCGCCAGAACGTCATGATCGGCGACGGTTTCCTCATCAATGGCGATGCCCTCAACCTCGGCAAGGGCCTTGCCGATGGCGAGTTCAACCGTGGCGGTGCCTACTGGCTGGCGGCACGCAAGGCGTTCGACCAGACCGCCATCCTGCGTCTCGGCGGCAAGGATGGCCTGCGCGGCGACCTGATGTGGCTCAAGTCCGACAACCGCGCCCAGGCCAAGCCCGAACTGCTGGTGGGCAACCTGGAGCACGTATCCGAGGCCGGTACCCTGGGCCTGACCGCCATCGATATCCGCGATATCGATGAAGAGTTCGCCTCGCCCTTCCAGGCCGAGCGCGACGGCATGAAGACCTACAGCGTGCGCGGCCAGGGCAATGCCGGGGTCGAGAACTTGTTCCTCTCCGGCGAGTACGCCTGGCAGGACAAGAAGAACGTCGACGACGAGAACGCCTGGTACCTGGAAGCGGGCTGGACCTTCTCCGACGTGGTCTGGAGCCCGAGCGTGAACTACCGCTACAGCCGCTTCTCGGAAGGTTACGACCCGCTGTTCACTGGCTTCAGCCGTGGCTACGGCACCTGGTTCCAGGGCGAGGTGGCGGGCAACTACGCCGGCCCGTTCAACTCCAACACCCAGGTCCACCACGTTGCCTTCAAGGTGACGCCGCTGGAGAACCTGAGCCTTGGCGCGCTGTGGTTCGACTTCAACACCCTGGACCGCGACCTGGGCAACTTCGATGGCAGCGAAGTGGACCTCTACGCCGAATGGGCGGTGAGTGAAAACCTGATCGTCATGCCCGTGGTCGGTCTCTACAAGCCCGACCGTAGCGCCGACGAAGGCGGTACCCAGCTCGGTGGCGACGACAGCAACCTCTACAGCCAACTGGTGTTCGTCACCGTCTTCTGAACCCATCCGGGGCGGCAACGCCCCGGCTTCTCCAAGCGACCGCGCCCATGTCCAGCCCCAGCCTTAGCCTCAGCATCCAAAGCAAGATCACCCTGCTGGCGAGCCTCTGCCTGATCCTGGTGGTGGGCCTGCTGGTCGGCCTGTCGCTTTACCAGACCCGCACCAGCACCGAGCGGGTCAAGGATTCCAGCGGACGTATGCTGGCCGAGGCCGCACGCCTGAACCTGCAGGCCCAGGGCAAGGTCCAGGCCCTGCAGATCCAGCGTAGCTTCACCCGCACCCACGAATATGGCCTCGGCCTGGCGCGGCACCTGCTCTACCTGCGCGAACAGGCCGCCCGAGGCGAAATGAGCGCCGAGGCGCTGCGGGCCGAACTGGCCGGCGAACTGCGCAAGGCCGTCGAGCAACGCCCTGAGCTGCTCGGCCTGTTCCTGATCTTCCAGCCTGATGCCCTGGATGGGCGCGATAGCGACTTCCGTGGTCGCGGCGACCTCGGCAGCAACGATGCCGGACGCTTCGCCCTCTATTGGCTGCAGGCGAAACCCGGTGAATTGCAGGCGGTGCCGGGCGACGAAAAGCTGCTATCGGACACCTCCCCCGGCCCCAGCGGCGCCCCCTTCAACGCCTTCTTCACCTGCCCGCGCGACAGCGGGCAGCTATGCTTGCTGGAGCCCTACTTCGACGAGTCTTCCGGCAGCCGCAAGCTGGTCACCAGCGTTGCCTTCCCGCTGCTGGAGAACGGCAAGGTCGTGGCGGTGATCGGACTGGACATCAGCCTCGACAGCCTGCAACAGGACGCCCTGGCAGGCAGCCGCGAACTCTATGAGGGAAACGGCCGCGTCAGCATCGTCAGCCCATCCGGCGTGGTCGCCGGCCATAGCCAAGATGCCGGCCAGCTCGGCAAGCGCCTGCAGGCGGTGCTGCCGGGCCAGGCCGCCGAAGTCCTCGACTTTCTCGGCCGCAGCGAGCCCCACACCTTTATCGACAAGGGGCAGATCAGCGTGCTGGAACCCCTCGCCCCCATTGCCGGCGCCAAGCCCTGGGGCGTGTTGCTGGGCGTGCCGCAATCGGTGCTGCTGGCCCCTGCCGAAGCCCTGAAAGTGCAAATGGATGACGAGCGCCTGCAAAGCTCGGCACTGGAGTTCGCCCTGGGCTCGATCGCCGCTCTGCTCGGTATCGCGCTGATCTGGCTGGCCGCCCGCGGCGTAACCCGCCCCTTGCTGCGCCTGGCCGCCATGCTGGAAAACATCGCCGACGGCGAAGGCGACCTGACACGTCGCCTGACCTACGCCCGGCGTGACGAACTGGGCCGCCTGGCGCTGGCCTTCAATCGCTTCCTCGACAAGCTGCAACCGGTGATCGCCAAAGTGCAGGGGTCGGTGCGCAATGCCCGCGAGACGGCCGACCAGTCGGCCTTGATCGCCCGCCAGACCAGCGAAGGCATGCAGCAGCAGTTCCGCGAGATCGACCAGGTGGCCACCGCCCTTCACGAAATGTCTGCCACGGCCAACGCTTCGGCCCAGAGCGCTGCCCAGGCCGCCGATGCCGCACGCCACGCTGACCAGGCCAGCCGCGAAGGCTTGCAGGTAATCAGCCTCACCACCCGCGCCATCCATGCCCAGGCGCGGGACATGAGCGAGGCCATGGCTCAACTGCAAACACTGGCGCAGAGCAGCGAGCAGATCGGTTCGGTGCTGGAGGTCATTCTCTCCATCGCCGGGCAGACCAACCTGCTCGCCCTCAACGCCGCCATCGAGGCGGCACGTGCCGGTGACGCCGGGCGCGGCTTCGCCGTGGTTGCCGATGAGGTGCGCAGCCTGGCGCGGCGCACCCAGGACTCCGTGGAAGAGATCCGCCAGGTGATCGACAACCTGCAGAACGGCACCCGCGATGTGACCCAAGCCATGCAGGGCAGCCATGGCCTGGCGCAGGAGAACGTCAGCCAGGTGCAGCAAGCGGTGTCAGCGCTGGAACGCATCAGCGACGCCGTCAACCTGATCACCGAGATGAATTTGCAGATCGCCAGTGCCGCCGAGGAGCAAAGTAGCGTCGCAGATGAAATCAATCGCAACGTCGAGGCCATCCGCGACGTGACCGAATCGCTGTCCGGCCAGGCCGAGCAGTCGGCCCAGGTCAGTCGTCAACTCAACGAGCTGGCCAACCATCAGCAAGGGCTGATGCAGCAGTTTCGTGCCTGAGGTCCACAAGACCCCGGCGCGTCGTCAGGCAGCCCGGCTGCCACTCCCCGTCGCCACCGGCCTGAAGGGCTACCCGCCCTGACGGGTCGGTGGCACTCCCGTCACAACTTCTTCTCGGGTGTGACCGCCCCACAGGTGGGCCGCGTCATCGAAGAAAACCTCCCTGCCCGCAGAAGTCTCCATGCATCCACTACGCAAAGCCCTGCACAACGAGCTGCATTCGCGTCCGTCGATCTACTTCCGTGATCCGGCCCACGTCTATCACTTCGCCTTCGCCGATGCCGAGGATGTCTGCGACGCCCTGGTGGAGCGGCTCAACCAGGTCACCGACGCACCGCTGGCGAGCAACGGCTCCCAGGGTCTGTTGCGGATGGGCGAGAACACCCTGAAATGGGAACGCCACACGGAGTTCTTTACCCTGACCCTGGTGGTACCGCGCACACCGGGCGACGCCTTCTGGCCACCGCTACCTGCCGAACTGGAAAGCCTGGTGGCCGACCACCGTCACCTGCTGATCAACGCCGACCAGGTGCTGGTGGAGTCCGAGACAAACTGGGCCGGCGAGACGTCAGCCTATGGTTTCAAGGACCCTGCAGGCTCCACCCTGGGCGGTGGCGATGCAATCGCCTGGTCCGACTTTCGCCTGAGTGAAGACGGGGTGAACCGCATCCTGCTGGTCAATCGCCGGCTCAATGCGTATCGCCTCGGCCGGATGATCCGCCGCCTGCTGGAGATCGAGACCTACCGCATGATGGCCTCACTCACCCTGCCGGTGGCCCAGGCTGTGAGCCTTCAGCTGAAGGAATACGACAAGGAACTGACCAGCCTTTCCGACCGCAACGCCGAGGGAAAGAGCAGCGCCAAGGTGCTGTCGGCCGATATCGCCGCCCTCTCCGCACGCATCGTCCGCAGCACCGCACGCACCCGGCAGCGCTTCAGCGCCACCGAAGCCTATGCGCAGATCGTCTTCGAGCGGATCAACGAGTTGCGCGAATCGCACGTCGGCGATTGTCAGCGTCTGGGCGTGTTCATCGAGCGCCGCTTCCGCCCCACCGTGCGTTACTGCGTCGCCACTGACCAGCGCCTGGTACGCCTGGGGCAAAGCGTCGCCAACCTGGGCGACCTGCTGCAGGCGCGGGTGCAGGTGGAAGTGGAAGAACAGAACTCGGAAATCCTGCGCAGCCTGAACGCCCGCGCCGATACCCAGATCAAGATCCAGAGGGCGGTGGAGGGGCTGTCCATCATCGCCATCAGCTACTACCTGCTGAGCCTGTTCAAGCTGTTCTACGGCGGCCTGCACACCCTCGGAATGGATATCTCGGCGAAGACCGCAATTCTGGTGATGACGCCGGTGGTGGTGCTGATCCTGGGCGGGATATTCCTGCGGATCAGGAAGGCGAAGGGGCATTGATCCCGTTACCGGAAGTCGCCGGGGGCTGTAGGGGTAATTTCAATCGCCAAGGGCGGCTAAGCTGCCTCCCGGCAAGTCCGATGGGTAGACCTGCGGCCTGCTTGGCGAATGAATCCGCCCCTACAAATGAGCGTCAAGGCCTCGGGATTGCACAGCACAGTAGCCTGGATGAAATCCAGGAAATGCACCCGGATTGCATCCAGGCCATGAGCGCCACCCGTTCTGCAAATGGCGTCAACAGGAAATCGCAGGAAAAAAAGACCCGGCAATTTGCCGGGTCAATAACCGTGATTAGCCTGATGAGGAGATAATCTGATGAGTCCGAAATCTGGGCTTGTCAGCTTATCCAGCTGGCCGCGAGGCCAGTGATTTGAATAATAATGATTCTCATTTTTTAGTCAAGTGATTTTCACTGCCAAATGTGAATTAATTCTATTCACTGGCCAACGGCCCCTCTCCCCTCCCACTCATTCCAACGCCAGCCCGGCCTCGGCCAGTGTCCGGCGATAGCCCTCGCGCAAGGACTCAAGCCGGCTCCAGACCTGCCCCACGCATTCCTCAAGGGCGATGTGGCTGCTGGCGCGAACGCGGTCTTCCAGATTGCAGCCACGATAGAAAGCGTTCACCACCTCGACCATGGACTCACGCTGGTTCTCCATCAGCACTGCAGCGTGCGCCAGCACAACATGGCGCCCATCGTCGCGGCGACGGCGCCAGCGCTGGGCGGTGCCCACCAGCTTGCGTGCAGAGACGGTGACGTTGTAACGGCCGTCGCAGAAGGCGCCGTCCACCTCGCCCAGCCCGCTTTCCAGACCCATACCGGACAGCCAGTCGAGCATGGGTTGGCACAGGCGCAAGTAGGCGTTCTCGATGCGGGTCAGCTCGCTCTCACGCGCTGGCAAGGCGTAGGCCAGCGCCACATTGAGCACCGCCGACGATTGCGGCACGGGTTCGCCGCCGCTGTCGCGCAGGGCGACGGGCCAGCCGAGCGCCATGCAATCGACCTCGGCAGCCGCGAATCCGGCTAGCCGGCTCATCCGCAGCGGCATCACCAGTGCGGCCTCCAGTGGTCGCCACAGCAGCAGCCCGCACTCCTGTGCGCCTTGCTGGATGCGCTCCAGCAGTTGGCGTTCCGCATCCAGTCCTGCGGTTACCGCAAATCGTGAAACCTGGTGCATGAGTACTCCTGCTCAAACGGCTTGCCACCACCGCGTTCCTGCAGCGCCAAACCGATATTCCGCTATTGCGCTTCTACCGTTGATGATGAACTCACCTGAACGATCTCTTCAGCTCACCCGTCCCAGATTCACCACCAACGGCCAGCTCACCCGTCGGGTGCTGGCCGGGTCGCCCCAGGCCTGCTGGAAGCGTTCCCGCAAGGGGTCGAGGGGGTTGCTGCCGTGGGCGGCCTGGTAGGTCGCCATGGCCGACCAGCTTTCCAGGTAGCCCAGCAGACGCGTCAGGTCCCACTCGGCATCCAGGGTAAATGGCGGAACTTCGATGCGTTCGAAGGGAAATGGCAGGGTGCGGTAGCCCTGCTCCACGTGCTTGCGCTCCTCGGCCCAGTAGCTGCCGAGGATGTCGTGATAGAGGTGGCTGACCAGCGCATCCACCTCGGGGGCGATCTGCGTGAGGTTGTAGGAGATCACCGCCAGAAGCCCACCCGGTTTGCTGACGCGTCGTACTTGCGCATAGAAGCGCTCCAAGTCGAACCAGTGCAGTGCCTGGGCCACCAGGGTCAGCGACACGCAGGCGTCGGCCAGCGACGTCCGCTCGGCCGGCTCGTAGCGGTAGTCGATATTGGCTGCCGGCTCGGCCCTGGCCAGTTGCGATGCGCTGATATCGGTTCCCACCACACGCTGGAAGTGCCGGGCAAGGTCCTGCGTGGCCTGGCCGGTGCCACAGCCGCAGTCCCAGGCCAGGGACAGGTCGGGCGCCTGTTGGCTGAGCCAGGCAATCAAGGCGGGATCGTAGGTGGGACGATTGGCGCGATAGGCGTCGGAATTGCGGGTAAAGAGCGCGCTGGATTCGGACATGGCAGAAGATCCGGTTCGGGTCGCTGGGGGCTGCCAGCATAGCGCGCGGGCAAACACCAAGTCCTGCGCACCTCCTGTGGGGGCGATTTCAATCGCTGAGCAGGCCGAAGGCCTGCCCGGAAGCGCTTGGCAGCTGCGCTGCCCTTAGCGAATGAATTCGCCCCCACATATGAAGGACATTGCACTGTCATTTCACGATGGCCAGCTCAAACGAGCCCTGGTCGCTGTGCTCGTGCACTTGCATCCCCGCCTCGCTCAAGGCCAGCTCCTGCATCGGGCGCTTGAAGGGTTTGTTGTCGAGGGTCTGCAGGCTGCGGTCTTCGTCGGTGGTCAGCAGCAGCACATAGCGTTCGCCCTGGTTGGCGCGGACCTGCACCGTGCCTTCGATGAAGGCGTAGCGGTACCAGGTTTCGCCGTGGAGCTGGTAGACGGCGTCGCTCACCAGACGGGTCGGGCGCTTGGCTTCGTCGAGGAACAACAGGGACGGATAAACGACCTGGCGGTTGGCGAAACTGCGGACGCGCAGGCCATAACTGTGCTGTGAGCGCGGCAGCTTGAGGGCGCTGTAGTAGCTGCGCCCCATGGGGAACTCGAAGCTGGGCGAGAGATTGTTCAACTCTTCGTAGCGCGGCTCGTCGACCGAGACTTCGGTGAAGGCGTCATCCGGCAGTTGGCCGCAGCAGCGGTCCACCAGGCTCTGGTACAACGCTTCGCCCTGCTCTTCGCTGCCTTCCAGCAAGGCTTTCATGGCGGCGGTGGGTTGACCGTCGAGGGACGGCAGCAACGCGGCCTTGCGCTTGAACTCCATCTCGCGGGCTTCGGTGTAGGCGATGGGGCCGGGCCGTTGTTCGTCATCCGCGCTCGACCTGCCCCG
Source organism: Pseudomonas sp. BN415 (assembly GCF_029871195.1). Taxonomy (NCBI): domain Bacteria; kingdom Pseudomonadati; phylum Pseudomonadota; class Gammaproteobacteria; order Pseudomonadales; family Pseudomonadaceae; genus Pseudomonas; species Pseudomonas sp. BN415. The sequence continues at coordinate 65,373 of NZ_SSOK01000063.1, read as the reverse complement.
TGCCGGCACCGGCGAGTTGTGGGTGCGGCCCTGTTCGTCGACCCAGGTGAAATAGGCCGGTCCCTGTTCCGGTCGGGAATAGCCTCGGCCTTCGAGCACATCGGAATCGACGTACTCCTCCGAGCGCTGGCCGTTGGGCAGGAGGAAGTTGCGTTCCCCCGCCTCCACTTGCCCAGCTGCGTAGAAGCTGTTCTGCAGGTTGCCGCTGGCATCCACCCAGGTGAAGTAGCGCCGCTTGCTCTCACCGGCCTTGGCACTGCCGGGCCAGACCGTGCCATCGGCATCCTTGAGGCGCGCCTGGTCACTCTGGGCGATGCGTTTGGCCGCCTGGCGCTGCTGGTCGCTATAGCGGCTGTCGACGAAGGTGTTGTGCACCCGGCCCTGGTCATCGATCCAGGTCAGGTAGCGGCCGCTGCTGGCCTGTGCGGTACCGATTAGGGTCAGGGCGAGAAACAGGATGGGCGCTTTCATCAGAAGGTCGTCTGGTAGGTCAGGGCCAGGATGTATGCCTTTACGGACGTCTCGACGTTCTGCCCGGCATAGGGGTTGTACACCAGGTTGTCGATACCGGTGCAGTTGAGGCTGCAACTGGTGTTGGCTTTGGTGCTTTGCTGGGTGGTGAAGTAGTTGAAGCCGATGTCGATGTTGGTGTCCTTGTCCCAGCGGTACCCCAAGCCCAGACCATAGAGATGGGCATCCCCGATGGGCGCGAGCACATCCGCCTTGTCGTCGGGAATTGCCGACGGACGCCATTCGTAGCCTGCGCGCACGGCCAACCGGTCGGTCCACTGGTACTGCACGCCGAGCGCCCAGCTCCAGGTATCGCGGTAGCCGCGGTCGAGGATGATGCTGTGGCTGGTGGCGTTGCCGCCGCCGAAGTTCTTGGCGATGCGTAGCAGGTCCAGCTCGCGGTCGAACTCGATCTCGAACTCGTTCCAGTCGCTGTAGCCGCTCCACTTCAGGTCGAGGTTGAACTGCCAGCGGTCGAAGGGCACGAGCTTGATCCCGGTGGAGAAGTTGTCCGGGTAGGTCATGTCCAGCGACGCGTTGCCGATTTCCTCATCGACGTTGCCATAAGGGAACAGCGGGCTCAGCACCTGTCCGAAGAGCGACGACTGCATGCCGGACCAGAAGCCCTGCCAGTCCTTGCTGTAGTCGACCCGGTACTTGCCCTGCAGGTGCATGCGCGCCTCGCTCTGGTAGGTGGCACCCCAGGCGAACCAGTCGGTGGGCTCCCAGAGGACGCCGATGTTCCAGGTGGGCGACAGCGACTGCTGCAGGTCCAGGTCCATGTTGGCGAGGGTATCGAAGGGCCCGATCTTGCCGCCACAGACGTTGATGATCCCCGACACCACCTCCCCCATGCCCGGCAGGCAGAGGAACTCGTTGAACAGCCGGGTCAGGCCGGTGAGGAAGCCCGGATTGCGGAAGTCCTGGTTGAGGGCCATCGCCTGATGGGAGAAACCGACGGACAGTCCGACTGCCAGTTGGTCGTTCACCTGGTAGCCCACCGAGGGCGAGAAGTAGGTGATGCGCTGCAAGGCCACTTCTCGGCCCTGGTAGCGCGCCGGATCGCTGTCGGAATCCCGCGAATAGCCCAGGGCCATAGGGGCGTAAACGTTGGTGGCGAAGGTGAACTTGGAACCTGGTGGGTTGATCGACAGGCCCGCCAGCGGCGCGAACAGCACGGGCACTTCGGTCATGCCGCCCATGCCGGGCAGGTACATGGCCGGGGTCAGGGTGCGGCTGCTGGAGTTGGCGACCGGGTCGTCGTCGTAGCCGAGGAAGCCGTAGTCCTCGGGCGCTTCGAACTTGGCGCGAATGTCCATCACCCCGGTAAGGAACTTCACCGTGGTCTGACGGCCCTTGAGCTTGGTCAGGGCGGCCGGGTTGTAATGCACGGCGTCGATACCGGACGAATCGGCGGTAACGGCGTTGGCCATGGCCATCGCCTTGGGGTTGCCGATGGTCAGGTCGTTGGCCAGTTGCGCCTGGGCGATGCCCGCCCAGCACAGACCAACCCCCGCGATCGCCCGCGCAAGCGGCGAAAGATGCATGCTCATGAGGTGCTCTCTCGCCGGTTACTGGGCCTTGAGGCCTTTGATGTCGAGGGGAACGGATAACCCCAGGAGGACGTCCGGTGAGTCCTCGGTCATGCCGAAGCCAGCGTTGACGTTGACGATGTAGTCCGGCGACGTTCGCAGGCCGAGGGAGAAGTTCATGATCGAGCTGGTCTGCTCGGTTCCCTCCAGGTTGGCGGTCTGGAACTTGTAGGTCGGCTTGGTCGTGTAGGCCATCTGGTAGGACGTGGCCAGGGACACGTCATAGGACAGCGCATAGGCGAAGCCCATGCTGAAGTTGAGCGTATCGCCCGGTTCCACGTCTTCCAGGATGCGCCCGCCGCGCATCTGGTGAATGTCGTGGACCGGCATGTTGTAGGTGTACCCGACCGAGCCGAACAGCACGACCGGGTCGATCACGTAGGACATGTTGGCGCCCACGCCAAGGCTGTAGTAGCCATTGCCGGTGGACAGGTCGTTGTCTGAGTTGATGTCGTACGGGCTCTCGCCCGTCGGCAGGCCGAGGGTGGCGAAAAGCGTGCTGACCGGCCGGCCGCGCGTCGCCGCCCAGGGCTGCCAGCGCAAGGACGCGGAGATGTCGCCGAGGCTGTAGACATTCAGGTCGCGCTCGGTGTCGTACTTGGCGACGAAGGGCAGGCGCACGCTGAAGGTCAGGTTGTCCCACACCCCGTAGTCGAAGGTGAAGGCGTTGGTGAAGGTGTGCTGGGCTTCGCTCTCGCTGAGCACGCTGTAGACGTTGGCGCCGGTACGGAAGGTTTCGACCCGGACATCGCGCACCAGCGAATAGTCGAAACCGTAGGTGAGCGTGCGCTCGCCTTTTTTCAGCAGCGTGTAGCTCTTCTCGGACGCCTGGAAGACCTCCTCCAGCGCCTTGGCACTGTCGGCGTCGTCGTCCTTCTTGCTCAGCGCATCACGCGCATCGTCCACCGAGGATTCCTCGGCCTGCAGCGGCAGACTGGTACAGAGCACCAGCATGGCCAGCCATGCGTATTCCCTTGGTCCCATGGTGCTATCCCCAGGTCTTTCTTGTTATGAGCGGGTGTCACTTGCGGCGGATGTAGCGGATATCGCCCCCCGAACCCAGTTCGTCGATTTCGTTCTGGGTGAACTTGGTGATCTGCGGAAATTCCTGGAATGCCAAGAGGCTGACGATGCGGTCGTCCACCAGGCGCAGGTCACGCTCGGTGAGGGCCATGGCGTTCTGTGGTTCATTGCCCGAGGGGAAGATCACGAAGAGGACGTTCTGGTCCCAGATTTCCTCGAAGCGGGCACGGGTGAAGCTGATGTTGCCGAGTGCGGGGTCAGCGACGAACACGTGGTCGTTGTAGACGTCGCGCACCACCACGAAATGCTTGAAGCCACCGTAGTGGATTGGAACGATGGCCGGATGTTCCAGGTCGTCGAGGTCGGCGAACTCGGCACGGAAGCCACCACTCTTGTAGCCCAGGGCGCTGACGAAGCGTTTCATGTCCAGCAGTGAAAAGCCACGACGCTCGACGATCTTGTCGGCTTCGCCGTAGCGCAGCAGACCTTCCATCACCTGGCGTTCTTCTAGGTTCCGGCCCAGGTAATAGTCCAGCAAGCCGGTCAGCGCGGCGGAACCGCAGCTGTAGTCGTAGGCCTGGCGAATGACGTTGCGAAACTGCAACTGGCTCATTGGCTCCACCACCGCCGTCTCGCGGTAGGGGCCATTGGGCGACAGCGGTTGACTGATGTTCACCGAACCTTGTGGTTGCGGCTTGGTGTCCACCGACTGGGTGAAGCCAAACAGACCGAGCAAACTGCCAACCAGGATTTCGATCATTGCCGTTCCGACTACTCGACTCTTCTCGGGGAAAGTCCCCGCCGGACCAGGCCGGCGAGGCTCTCCGGATTACCGGCTGAACGCTATCAGTGACCCCAGACCTTGATGGTGGAGCCGGACATGTTCATGTTGTTGACGGCCAGGGAGCCGATGCTGGCGGCGCTGGCGTCGCCGACACGGATGGCACCGACTTCGAGCTGACCGGTGATGGACGGCAGGCTGATCTGCAGCTTGTCGCCGCTGGCACCGCCGTCAATGACGTCGATCTTCAGCGGATCGCTGTCGAGGATGTCGAAGCCGGTGAAGGACACGGTTTCCAGGCGCAGCGAACCGGTGGTGGTGGTGCTGCCAACGGTCTCGGAGTCGGAGTAGACAATGCTGCCGATGCTGCCGTTGAAGCTACCGGAGATGCTGATGCCGTCCTGACCGGTCACACCGGACAGAGCGGAATCATCCATGGCCTTGAGGTCGGCCTGGGCCATGAACGGAGCGGCAAGTACAGCAGCGGCCAAAGCCAGTTGTTTGAAGCTTTTCATTCTTTTTATCTCCAAAGTTCACAGGTGGGTTGCCCCAGGGCCTGCCGTCGACTCCTGTCATCGGCAGTTGGACCGGCTCACGCCGATCTCCAGGCCGGACACTGCTTCCCTAGGCGCATCCGGCGTGGATTCGTGAAGCACCGTGCTTCTCGACCTGTGAACAAAACTACTGAGCCCCTCCCCCGCTGCCAGCCCATCCAAGGAATGGAGGGCGGCGGGGCTTTCCACCTCAGGCCTCGCTCAGGAGGCCCAGACTCTTGCCTTTCAATACCGCCTGGGTGCGGCTACGCACCCCGAGCTTGGCGAACAGGTTGTGCAGGTGCCACTTGATGGTGGCCTCCGACAAATGCACGGCCTGGGCGATGTCGCGGTTGGAAAGTCCGGCTGCGACATAGCGCAGGATTTCCCGCTCGCGATGGCTAACATCTTGATTTTCATCGAAAGTTTCCGGGTCGACGGAGAGCCGGCGGCATTGCTCGCGCATGCTCTCGGCCACGCCCTGCCAGGCGCCGGCACGCTTGGGCTCGGCGGCGCGCCAGGCGTCCCAGAGCGGTAGCAACCAGAGCGCGTCATCCTGAAACAGCCGGCGGTAGCCGCGGTTCCAGGCCTCTTCCAAGGCGTTCTGGAACAGGGCGAAGGCTTTTTCGTTGTTACCTTTTCGCCAATACGCCACAGAAAGTAACAGCGACAGCCTCAGACGACGGTCGCGCTGGTGCTCGTCCTGTTGCCGCGCCAGGCAATTTTCCAGGCTGGCCTGGGCGCGCTCGGGACGACGCTCGGTCAGTGCCAGGCGCGCTTCGGTCAGGGCCAGCGCCGTATGGGCGTCGGAGTAGCGCGCCAGCGGCAACACCGCCAGGTGCTGCTGCAATTGCAGGCAGATGCGCTCGGCTTCGTTGGGCCGCCGCAGCCAGAGCAGGAACTGAACCTTGCAGGCCATGCCGTGGGCGAAGACCCGTTCGTAGCCCGCGCCCTGCAGGCCAGCCAACCATTCGTCGAGCTGGACCAGGGCCTGCTCCGCCTCACCCGCAAAGAATCGCGCCCGCGCCATCACCAACTGGCCGCGGCTGATCAGTTCCACCGGCGTCGCGACATCGCGCCACGTAGTCGCCAGGGGAAGTTCGGCGAGGATGGCGGCCTGGCGATCCTGCTCGTACAGCAGGTCGGCATAGGCCAGGGCCAACGGCCCACCCACCCGGCTGCGCCGGCCGAACACCCGCTCCACACGCGCCCGCGCGGTTTCGGCGATAGAGCGGCCGCGCTCCAGTTCCCCGCTTTCCTTGCAGATCAGCGCCTCGATCAGGCTGGTCATGACGTGCAGGTATTCGCTGTCCACCAGCTTCAGGTTGTCGCGGGCAACCGCGATGGCCTTGGCGGCTTCGCCGAATTCGCCCATCAGCGCATAGGCCGCCGCCTGCACGCAGGCCAGGCTGGCGCGGAACACCGGCTGGTTGTCCGGCACCATGGCGAGCCACTGGCGGGCGACCTTGAGACAGGCTTCCAGCTTGTCCTGGTAGAGCATGACCAGGGCCTTGAGCACCTGGGACGCAGCCAGCAATTCGCCAAGGCCGAAGTGAATGACCTTGCCGCGCCCTTGAAGCAGGCGAGTGCTGACTTCCTCGATCAGCGCCTCGGACTCGGCGAAGCGCTGCTCGAAGGCCAGTTGCCAGGCGTAGAAGATCTGGAACACCGGATGCTCGCGGATGACCTCGGCGGGCACGCCCTTGAGCATGGAGAGAATCCCGTAGACCCGGTTGCCGGCGATCAGGCGCGCGCCCTGGCGCTCCAGCAGCTCAGCGGCGAAAGCGAAGTCGCGACCGCGCAACGCGTACTTGATGGAGCGATCCGGCAGGTCGTGCCCTTCGCACCAGCGTGCCGCGGCGTGCAGGAGGGTCGCCGGATCGGTCTGTCGCGCCAGCCGACCCTGGAGGAATTCGGCGAACAGATGATGGTAACGGAACCACTCGCCCTGCTCGTCCAGGGGGATGACGAAGAGCTGCTCGCGCTGCAGCCGCATCAGCATGTCGAGGCCATCGCGGCGGCCGGTCAGGGCGTTGCAGAGGTCAGCGCAGAACTCATCCAGCACGGAGGTCTGATCGAGGAACTGCTGCAAGGGTTGCGGCAGGCTGTCGAGCACATCCTCGGTCAGGTAGTCGGCAATATTGCGCTCGGTGCCGCTCAGGCTGGCAAGGAATGCTGCGCGATCCGGATGTCGGGCGAGCGCCAGGCTGGCCAGGTGCAGCGCGGTGATCCAGCCCTCGGTGCGGGTGTGGAGCAGGCGCACTTCATTGCTCGACAACGGCAGCTGGCGCACTTCGCGGAAGTAGGCTTCGGTCTCTTCGAAGGTCAGGCGCAGGTCTTCCGCCTTGAGCAACAGGGACTCTGCCTCGCTGAACAACAAGCGCGGCGTAAAGCGGGTACTGCTGACCAGGTGGACATTGGCCGGCAGGTTCTCGATCAGGTAGCGGGCGCCCTGGTCCAGGGCGACATGACGGATGCGATGAAAGTCATCGAGCATCAGGTAGAGGTCGCCGTCGATGCGTTTGAGATCGCTGACGAAGGCGTCGATCACCGCTTCGATAGGCCAGTTCACATCACCCTGCAGCAGCCCGTCGGTGTTGCCGCCAAAGCCGGGCAGGGCCGCATCCACAGCCGCAACCAGGTATTGCAGCAAACGCTGGGGCTCGCTGTCGGCCTCATCGCAGGACAACCAGGCGACGTGCGCGCCGCCGGCCTGCAGGTGCTGGCGGAACAGGCTGAGCACGGTGCTCTTGCCGAAGCCGGCCGGGGCGCTGAGCACCAGCACGCGACGACTGCGCGCCGCTTGCAGGCGCTCGATCAGGGGACGACGTGGCAACACCGGGCGGCCGCCGGCATCGGCCGGAAACAGCTTGGTGCGCAACAAGGGGATCGGGTGCGGGCGTGACAGGCAGAGGTCGGTCATGATTCGAGCAGCCCCAGCTCGCGGGCGCGCCGGATCGCCTGGGTCCGGTTACGCACCTTGAGCTTTTCGTAGATGTTGTGCAGGTGCCATTTGACGGTCCCCAGCGCCAGGGCCAACTGCTGACCGATCTCTTCGTTGGACATGCCCTTGGCGGCGAGGCAGACCACTTCGCGCTCGCGGTCGGTGAGCCCCTCTTCGAGCACATCCAGGGACTTGCGAGCGTCGTTGCCGGGCCAGGACGCCAGGAGGTCGCGGATGAAGCCTTGCAGCCCGGGTTGACGCTCCGCCGACTCCAACTGCTGTAGCAGCTGGCGAATGGCCTCGCCTTCTTCGATGAACAGGCTGCGCACCCCTTCGCGCTCGGCGCTCAACAAGCATTGCACCAGCAGGCTCTGGGAGCGTTCCTGATAGCCCAGGCGCTGGTAGCTGAGGGCGGCCAGCAGGTCCAGGCGCAGGCGCTGCAATCCATGCCAATTGGGTTGGAGCTTGCCGCGCAACTGGGTGATTTCGTGCAGGGCTTCGCTGAAGTGGCCGCGAGCCTGCTGCAGGCGTACACGAATCAAGCCCTGCACCCAGCGCGCCGAGTTGGCGCCGTGCTGGCTGCCCCCCGCGGCAAGTTTGCTCCAGTCCACGCCCTTGAAGCGTTGTTCGGCACGCTTGATGCGATCAGTACCCGGCTCCTGCAGCGTCAACGAGATTTCGTCGGCCACCGCCCGTGCATAGAAACGCCATGACTGGTTGCGGGCGGCGAGGTTCTGCATGAGCACCAGGGTGGCCTGGGCCTCCTTTGGCTTGTCCTGCATGCGCTGGATGCGCGCCAGGAAGAGCATGCCCTGGGCGTAGATGTCGATCGGGCGAATGACGTCGATATGCGTCAGTGCGGTACCGAGACGTTCCTCCAGACCATCAAGACGCCCCTGCTGGTAGGCGATCAGGGATTCGACGATGACTGGTAGGGCCATGGCCCGGGACTTCTCGCCCAGATGCGGCACGACCTGTGCGCGCATCTGATCGAAGAGCATCTGCGCTTGCTTCACCTGGCCCTGCTCCAGGGCGAGAAGGATTTCAACGTTGGCCAGTTGCATGTCCAGGTAGCGGCCTTCGAGGAAGTGATTGCGCTGCTGCGCCAGGGCCAGCAGGCGACGCGCCTGTTCCGGTTGGGCGAGGATCACCAGGGCCATGGCGCCGATCACCAGGATGGCTACTTCAAGGAAGGCCTGGTTGCGCCCCAGCTGGGCCTCGACCCGGCGGGCGATGGTCACGCAGAGTTCGAGGTCATCCTTCTGCAAGGCGAGAGCGGCCTTCACGGCCAAGGTCGCCAGGTACTTGTCGCTGAGCTGGGTTTCGGCGCGGGCACCGCCCCAGCGAGCCAGCAGCTCGTCGAGCATCTGGTTGGCTTCCGGCAGCGCCATTTCGGTGGCGCGATTCCAGACGTCCGCCAGCACCAGGGTCGGGTAACGCTCGGCGATTTCGTCCGGCACCTTTTGCCGCCAGCGGTAGATCTTGTTCAGTTGACCCCGGTTGATCAGCTCCAGGCCGCACCCATCCACCAGGGCCGCGAGCATTTCCGGGTCCTCGGCCAGGCTGGCGTGCTCGATGGCGAGGTTCTGCATGTGGTGGTTGGTGAACCAGAGGCTGGCATTGAAATGCAGCTGCTTCAGGCGCTCGGGGTCATGGGCCTTGAGACGGCTACGCAGGAAGTCGGCGAACAGGTGGTGGAAGCGGTACCACTGGCGCTCGCGGTCCAGCGGCAGGAGGAACAACTGCATGGTCTCCAGCCGTTCCAGCAGGGCCTGACCATCGTGGCGGCCAGTCAGGGCGTTGGCGAGGTCGCCACTGATCTGGCTGGCGACACCCAGGGCCAGCAAGGCGTCCTGCAGCTCGACGGGCAGATGCTCGAAAACGCTGGCCAGCAAGTATTGGCCGACAGTGGCCTGGTCACTGCCCAGGCGCTCCATCTGCTCGGCCGCCTGGGGCTGGTGACGGAGCCAGAGGCTCGCCAGCTGGACACCTATCACCCACCCTTCGGTGTGGCTGTGTAGCGCCGCCAGTAGGGCATCATCCACTTGCAATCCGGAACGGGCCAGGTAGTCGCGGGTTTCGTCGGCGGACAGGCGCAGCTCGTCGAGGCCGATCTCCAGCAGCCAACCCTTGGCCCGCAAGGTAGCCAGGCTGAGCGGTGGCAAGGAGCGACTGCCTACGGCCAGCGTGAAGCTCGCCGGGGCCAGGCGTACGAGCCGGCCGAGGGCGGAGAAGAGTTCGGGGTCTTTCAGCAGGTGCAAATCATCGAGCACCAGCAGGAGCGGCCCGGTGTGCCGGGCAAGATCGACCAGCAGGCTTTCCAGCACGGCGTTTACCGGTACTTGCATGGTGTTCTGCAGGTAGCCCCGGGCGTAATCCCCAATGCCGGGAACGGCTTCGCCGAGGGTCTTGATCAGTTGCTGAAAGAAGCGTGCGGGGTCGTCGTCTTCGGCCTCCAGGGAGAACCAGGCCACGGCGCTGCCAGCGGCTCGGCGCTGTTCGGCAAGGGCTGCAAGCGCGGTGGTCTTGCCGAACCCGGCAGGCGCCGAGAACAGCATGAGGCGAGCATGGGGGTGAGCGGCCAAGGCCACCTGAACCTGGGGTCTGGGCAAATAATCGGCGGATGCCTGGGGCGTGACGAGCTTGGAGCGCTGGCGGCTACCGGCTGCGGGGTTGAGAACTGCGTCCACTGCCTGAATCCCTGTATCGTTATCATTGTGGAACGGGCGTACATGCCCGTGGGATTGGTACATAAGTATCAGAATGCTTTTCCTACGTAAACGTCGGAAAAGGCTCTAGGATCGACACTAGAGGCAGACTAGAATCCGCTCCTGCACTTAGCCTGCGTCGCCCTATGTCCGACTGCCAATTACACGTCCTTCCCTATCACGAATCTCCGTGCGAACGCTTCGCCCTGGTCCGTCAGGCGCCTGGCGCCGTGCTGCTGGACGCTGGCCGTCCAATAGCCCAGCGTGGACGCTATGACCTATTCAGCGCTTGGCCATTGGCAGCATTTGCAGCGGCGCCGGGCGAATCGGCCAACGACTTCGCCCAGCGCTTGCGAAGGGCTCTAGACGGCCTGGGCGAGGCCAGCCTGCCGACGGCGATCGACTTACCGTTCGTCGGCGGACTGATCGGCTACCTGGCCTATGACTTCGGCCGCCGCGTGGAGCATCTGCCGGACCAGGCCAACGACGACCTCCATTTGCCGGACGCCCAGCTCGGCCTTTACGGCTGGGCATTGATCAGCGACCACCAACTGCGCACCAGCCAACTGGTGTTCCATCCGTGCCTGGCAAAGGCCGAGCGCGCGCGACTGATCGCCCTGTTCAGCGAGCCTTGCCCGGCAGCTTCCGGCCCCTTCCACCTGCGCGCGCCGTTTCACGCCAACCTGGAGGAAGGTCAGTACCGCAATGCCATCGAACGGGTTCAGGCCTACATCCAGGCCGGCGACTGCTACCAGGTGAATTTCACCCAGCGCTTCCAGGCACCTTGTGAAGGGGATCCCTGGACCGCTTACCAGGCCCTGCGTGCCGCCTGCCCTACCCCCTTCGCCGGCTACCAGGCGCTGAACGATGGCGGGGCGATCCTCAGCCTGTCGCCGGAACGCTTCATCAAGGTCAGCCAGGGCCAGGTGGAAACCCGCCCGATCAAGGGCACCCGGCCGCGCGGCCATACGCCGGAAGAAGACCGCGCCCAGGCAGCGGAACTGCTGGCCAGCCACAAGGACCGCGCCGAGAACCTGATGATCGTCGACCTGCTGCGCAACGACCTGGGGCGCAACTGCGCCATCGGCTCGGTGCGAGTGCCAGAGCTGTTCGCCCTGGAGAGCTATCCCAACGTGCATCACCTCGTCAGCGCCATCACAGGCCGCCTGGCAGCAGGCAAAGATGCGCTGGACCTGATCATCGGCAGCTTCCCCGGCGGCTCCATCACCGGCGCACCGAAGATCCGCGCCATGCAGATCATCGACGAGCTGGAGCCCACCCGCCGCTCGATCTACTGCGGCTCCTTGCTCTACCTGGATGTTCGCGGCGAACTGGACAGTTCCATCGCCATCCGCACCGTGCTGGTAAAGGACGGCCAGGCCAGTTGCTGGGGCGGCGGCGGCATCGTTGCCGACTCCGACTGGCAGGAGGAATACCGGGAATCCATCACCAAGGTGAAGGTGCTGATGCAGGCGCTGGAGGGGTTGGGCAAGTAAAAATTGGGGGGCCGAATCGACACCGAGCCAGTAGACAGCCGCTCACGCCCGACCCTTCTCCCAATGGGAGCGGGGTGCAAAAACGAAAAAGCCCGCTTTCGCGGGCTTTTTCATGGGCGGGATTCAGAGGCTCAACTGGCGGTTGGAGGCCTTGATGAATTCGCGCTTGAGGTCTTCGTAGCGATGCACCGCCGGGAACTGCGGGAATTCGCGGATCACGTTTTCCGGGGCATGGAACAGGATGCCGGCATGGGCTTCGCTGAGCATGGTGGTGTCGTTGTACGAGTCGCCAGCGGCGATCACACGGTAGTAGAGGCTCTTGAAAGCGAGCACGGACTGGCGCTTGGGGTCTTTCTGGCGCAGTTGGTAGTCCACTACGCGGTCGGTCTCGTCGGTGATCAGGCGGTGGCAGAGCAGCGTCGGGAAGCCCAGTTGGCGCATCAGCGGCTGGGAGAACTCGTAGAAGGTGTCGGAAAGAATGACCACCTGGAAGCGCTCGCGCAGCCAGTCGACGAACTCCACGGCGCCTTCCAGCGGCTTCAGGGTGGCGATCACGTCCTGGATGTCGGAGAGTTTGAGGCCATGCTCGTCAAGGATGCGCAGGCGCTGCTTCATCAGCACGTCGTAGTCCGGAATGTCCCGGGTGGTCGCCTTGAGCGCTTCGATTCCGGTTTTTTCCGCGAAGGCAATCCAGATTTCCGGAACCAGTACACCTTCAAGGTCGAGACAGGCGATTTCCACGAGCAGTTTCCCCGCATGGCTTTTTTGATTGGAGGCGGCACTCTAGCGACTCACCCGATACCGTGCAATGCAACGCTTATAGCTAAATAAGGCAGTGGTGCTTCCTCATGGTTATTTAGGGGCATAACTCCCCTTTGCTAAGATGCGCGCCATAGAGCGCGCCCAGCGCCATCCCCTAAAAGGAAGCCTGCCTGATGAGCCAACCTTTCGACGTCGCCGAACTCGCAACGGCCTACGCCACAAAGTCCCCCCAGGACATCCTCAAGCTTGCCTTCGAGCATTTCGGCGACGAGTTGTGGATCTCCTTCAGCGGTGCCGAGGACGTCGTGCTGGTGGACATGGCCTGGAAACTGAACAAGAACGTTAAGGTGTTCAGTCTGGATACCGGTCGCCTGCACCCAGAGACCTACCGCTTCATTGAACAAGTGCGTGAACACTACGGCATCGCGATCGAGGTGCTGTCGCCGGACCCGCGACTGCTGGAGCCCTTCGTCAAGGAAAAGGGGCTGTTCAGCTTCTTCAAGGACGGCCATGGCGAATGCTGCGGCATCCGCAAGATCGAGCCGCTCAAGCGCAAACTTTCTACCGTCAAGGCCTGGGCCACCGGCCAGCGCCGCGACCAGAGCCCAGGCACCCGTTCCCAGGTGGCAGCGCTGGAACTGGACAGCGCCTTCTCCACGCCGGACAAGCCGCTGTACAAGTTCAACCCGCTGGCACAGATGACCAGCGAAGAAGTCTGGGCCTATATCCGCATGCTGGAGATTCCCTACAACCTGCTGCACGAACGCGGCTTCATCAGCATCGGTTGCGAGCCCTGCACCCGCCCGGTGCTGCCGAACCAGCACGAGCGCGAAGGCCGCTGGTGGTGGGAAGAAGCCACCCAGAAGGAATGCGGGCTGCACGCCGGCAACCTCATCAGCAAGGCCTGACGCCGTGCGCATCACCCTGGTGAAGAAGGTCCTGGCCGACGGCCAGGACTGCCGCAAATGCCGGGATGTGATGGAGCGCCTGGAGCGCGGCGGCCACCTGGGGCGGATCGACCGCATCCTGGTGGCCGACGAGCGCAACCCGGCCAGCGCCGGCTGGATGGTGGCGCAACACTACGCCGTGGAAACAGCCCCCTTCTTCGTGGTGCGTGATGATGATGGCCAGGAGCAGGTCTACACCGTATTCCTGGCTTTTCTCCGCGATGTGCTGCAACCGCCCTCGCCCACCACTGAAACCAGTGAGAGGGAAGTCGAACACCTCAAGAACCTGGCCAACCGCAACGGCCTGGATCGCCTCTAAGCTTTTCGCAGGTGGTGGCTGAGCGCCGCGAAGCCCTCCCGCAACGACCATGCCCCATTAAAAGAAGAGCCCGGCGTGTGCCGGGCTTCGCTCTTGCTGAGCCGCTTAGTAAGTCGGCAGCTCCACGCCATGGAAGAGTTCGTCCAGTTCGGCCTTGTTGTGGCACTGCACTGCCCTGGCCTGGACGTCGCGGGTCAGGTGCGGGGCGAACTTTTCGATGAAGTCGCACATGAAGCCACGCAGGAAGGTGCCACGACGGAAACCGATCTTGGTCACGCTGGATTCGAACAGTTCACTGGCATCGAGCACCACCAGGTCGCTGTCGAGCTTGGTGTCCACCGCCATCTTGGCCACGATGCCCACGCCAAGCCCCAGCCGCACGTAGGTCTTGATCACGTCGGCGTCAGCGGCAGTGAACACCACTTTTGGGGTCAGGCCACGGTGGCTGAATGCCTCGTCCAGCTTGGAGCGACCGGTAAAACCGAATACGTAGGTCACGATGGGGTGCTCGGCCAGGGCTTCGAGGGTCAGCTTGGGCAGTTTTGCCAGCGGGTGGCCCTGGGGAACGATGACGCATCGGTTCCAGCGGTAGCACGGCATCATTACCAGGTCACCGAAGAGTTCCAGGGCTTCGGTGGCGATGGCGAAATCGACCGTGCCGTCGGCGGCCATCTCGGCGATCTGCATCGGAGTGCCCTGATGCATGTGCAGCGCGACATCAGGATATTGCTTGATGAAGCCACCTATCACCGGCGGCAATGCATAGCGCGCCTGGGTATGGGTGGTGGCAATGGAGAGGGTGCCCTTCTTCTCGTTGGAGAATTCCTGGGCAATCTGCTTGATGCTCTCGACCTTGCGCAGGATCTCACCCGCCGTGGTGATGATGCGCTCCCCGGCCGGCGTTACACGGGTGAGGTGCTTGCCGCTGCGGGCAAACACTTCGACTCCCAGCTCGTCTTCCAGCAGGCGGATCTGCTTGCTGATGCCCGGCTGCGAGGTATAGAGACTTTGTGCAGTGGCGGACACGTTCAGGTCGTGGTGCGCCACTTCCCAGATGTAGCGCAGTTGCTGGAGCTTCATAGGCAATCCTCAAAGCGGATACGCCGCAGGATGTCGGCGGCGTTTATAACCATATTAATGGTTTGCTGAATAAAACTAGACGCTTTTTTCTGCTTTGCACAACGTGCGACCAGCGGCGATCAGAAGTCGTTACGTCCGCGATGCTGGAGCATGGGAACCAGGTAAACCGGCACTTCGGACAACTGCACCAGGCGCGCGGCGGTTCGCCCCAGTGGTGTTTCCAGTGACGTACCGTGACTGTGGCTCCCCACCACAAGCAGGTCCACCGAGAGTTTCTGCACTTCTTCGAGAATGACCAGCGGCGGATCGCCCTGGACCACCCGCACGGCGCGAATCATGTCCAGGTCCTGCACGGCCTCGCCCATTTCGTCGCGAAACCCCTCCAGCACCCGCTGCTCGATACTCGACATGACGGTGCCCAGCCCCTTGGCCCGCAACTCCTTCAGCGTGTCGTCATCGAGATAGGTCTGCAGCACCGACTCGGCAAACAGCCCGAGGGGTTCGACCGCGTGCACCACATAGAGTTGGGCATTGAAGGCCCGAGCAAGGGATAAGGCGTGTTGCAGCACATAGGGAGCATAGAGACCGAGGTCCGTGGCATAGAGAATGGAGCGAATCATGAGGCCTCCTCCCGCCCTACATGGCCGGCCTCACCAGAGCTTAGTCAGAACTGTGGCTCGTTGCTCACACCATGGGGCACATGCCCGGTAGCCACTACATCACGCGCTTTCTCGCAGTGCCCGGCCTGATCGTCGAAGAACACATCCGCGCCGAAGGTCTCGAGGATCGCTGCCTTTTCCAACCCGCCCAGGAAGAAGGATTCGTCCAGACGGATGTCCCACTCACGCAGGGTGCGAATGACTCGCTCGTGCGCCGGTGCGGAGCGTGCGGTTACCAGCGCCGTACGGATCGGGCAGGCGTCCGGCGGGAACTCTTGCTGCAGCCGGTTCAGCGCCGAGAGAAAGGGCTTGAAGGGACCGCCATCCAGTGGCTCGCGCGCGGAGTCCCGTTCGTGGGCCTGGAAGGCCTCGAGACCGCCAGTCTGGTAGATGCGCTCGGAGTGGTCGGAGAAAACCACCGCATCGCCGTCAAAGGCAATGCGCAGTTCATTGCTGGCGGCACGACGCGGACCACCCGAGAGAATGGTGGCCGCGGCGTACCCGCTTTGCAGGGCGCCCCGCACGTCTTCGGCATGGGTAGACAGGAACAGGTGGCAACCGAAGGCACGCAGGTAAGGCTCCGGGCTGCGCCCGCCGACGAAGGCAGCGCGGGAGATACCCAGACCGTAGTGTTGGATGGAGTTGAACGCACGCAGGCCGGTGTCGGCGCTGTTTCGCGACACCAGAATGACCTCAACCCGCTGCTGACCCAGTTGCTCGTTCAGGGCGAGCAGCTTCTCCACCAACGGGTAGGCATCGCCGGGGGCCAGCACCTCCTCCTCGTGGTCGATCTGGTACTGGCGATAGGCTTCAATGCCTTCCGCCTCATAGACCCGATGACTCTCGTCCAGGTCGAACAGCGCCCGCGACGAAATTGCCAATACCAGCTTGTCACCCAGCCCTTTACCCATGAAGGTCCGCCTCTCAGCCCTGGTTGCGCGCATCGATGAAGCGTAGCGCCTGGTAGAGCGCGCGAATGCGCGGCATCTCGAAGCCCACAGCGGCGGCTGCGGCAAGCGGGGCTTCATAGATAGCGCCAAGTTCCAGCGGGCGCTTCTGCACGAAGTCGTGGTACATGCTCGGCAGATAGTCGGGCATGCGGTCGGTGGAGGCCAGCAGCTTGGCGGCGAAGTTGTCCGGGATGCGGTGGCCGACTGCAGTGGCACCGTCCACCACTTCCTGCATGATGGCCTGGATCAGCTCACGGCTGTCGGCATTGCCCATAAGTGCGGTGGTACCGGCATTCAACAGTACCGACAGGCCATTGTAGGGCACGTTCCAGACCAGCTTCTGCCAGCGCGCCTGCTCAAGGTTGGCCACGGCGGCCGAATCGATGCCGGCTGCCTTGAACAATGCCGAACCTTCCTCCGTCAGAGCCAGGCGTTCCGCTTCGTCACAAGCCGGCCCCGAGTGGTAACCGAGGTTCACCGCGCCCAGGGACTGGTGCTCGATAACCCCCGGCGCCGAGCGGTGCACGCAGATGTAGCAGAGACCACCAAGCAGGTGCAGGGACTCGGGCAGCAGCGGACGCAGCTCGTCTTCCACCGCCAGCCCGTTCTGCAGCAGAACGACCTTGGCTCCCGGCGCCGCAGCCTGGGCGATGACCGGCGCCAATGCGGCATTGCTGGTGGTCTTGGCCCCGACCAGCAGCCAATCACACGGTGGCATTTGGGCTGCATCACAGTAGGCCTGGGCCGGGAACAGTGCCTGGGCACCATGCACCGCGCTGTTCAGTTGCAGGCCGCGAGCCGCCACGGCGTCGTACTCGCTGCGCAGCAGGAAATGCACGTCAGCGCCAGCGCGGGCCAGCATCACGCCATAAAAGCCGCCAATTGCACCAGTACCGATAATGCCGATGCGCGGTTTGCTTGAACTCATCTAGGGAAGCTCCTCTGCCGGCCGGGCCAATGCCCGGCCAAGGGCATGAATCAGATCTTCGCGCCGCAGACTGGAGTGCAGCGCGCCATGGAACAGGCCATTTCGGACCACGAACAACGCAGGCAGGTGGAATACCTCATAACGCTGGACCAGCCCACCATTATTGCCGGCATCTATCCAGCACAATCGGTCCAACGGCAAGGCCGCACCCGGCAGATTCTGGCGGGCCCAGCGGCAACTGGCGCATCCCGGGCTCGTAAAAATCACCAGGGAGGTGCCAGCCAAGTCGAGCAGGCGGTGATCGGCATCGAGGTCGGTCAGCTCCAGCTCGGGCACTATAGTGTCTTGTGCGATGCCGCTTTCGAGGCATCGGGAGTTCGCGATCATGCGTCAATTCCTGCGTCACCCGACGGAGATGCCCGTCGAGCTGGTTCCGCGCAAAGGCAGGCACATACCCCTGCAGCGGCTGCACGATATCAGCCTGGGTGGGGTGGCGTGCAACTCCACCCGTGCGTTTCGGCGCGGCACTGCAATAGAACTCTGCATCCCCTTGCTGGGCGATCAGACCCGCTTTTCCGGAACAGTGGCCTGGTGCCGCAAACTGGCCGAGGACTACATGATCGGTATCGCCTTCACCGATGAGGAGAACATGTTCCGCGCACGAATGGTGGAGCAGATCTGCCTTATCGAGCAGTACCGCAAGCAGCGCGAGGAATCCGTTGGCCACGCCTTGGCACCAGAGGCCGTGGCACAGGAATGGATCGCCCTGCACGCTGCGGACTTCGCCCCCGTCTGAAATCGTGCAAATTCCACGTCCAGCGCGTGCATTCGCCATTGTCGAGGCTGCGTGGAAAGCGTTAAGGTTCCCGTCCCCGCCGCGTTTTTACTGCTGTGCTCTCCGCCCTACGGGGATCGCTGGCGGCCTGCACCCGTGACCTGACGACCCTGAACGATGAAAAGCACGATGGCTGATTTACAGATCGACGACCTTAACGTTGCCTCCAACGAGACCCTGATCACGCCGGAGCAGTTGAAGCGCGAAATTCCCCTGACCGATGAAGCACTGGACACCGTCGCCAACGGCCGCCAAGTGGTCCGCAACATCCTCGATGGCAAGGACCATCGCCTGTTCGTGGTCGTGGGCCCCTGCTCCATCCACGATATCAAGGCTGCCCACGAGTATGCCGATCGCCTCAAGGTCCTGGCCGCCGAGGTGTCAGATACCCTCTTCCTGGTCATGCGCGTGTACTTCGAAAAACCGCGCACCACCGTAGGCTGGAAAGGCCTGATCAACGATCCATACCTGGACGACTCCTTCAAGATCCAGGATGGCCTGCACATCGGCCGCCAGTTGCTACGCGACCTGGCCGAAAAAGGCCTACCGACCGCCACGGAAGCCCTGGACCCGATCTCCCCGCAGTACCTGCAGGACCTGATCAGCTGGTCGGCTATCGGCGCCCGCACCACCGAATCCCAGACCCACCGCGAGATGGCTTCCGGCCTGTCTTCCGCCGTCGGCTTCAAGAACGGCACCGACGGCAGCCTGACCGTGGCGATCAACGCCCTGCAGTCTGTTTCCAGCCCGCACCGCTTCCTGGGTATCAATCAGGAAGGCGGCGTTTCCATCGTCACCACCAAGGGCAATGCCTATGGCCACGTGGTCCTGCGCGGCGGCAACGGCAAGCCGAACTACGACTCGGTCAGCGTTGCCATCTGCGAGCAGGAGCTGACCAAGGCCGGCATCCGTCCGAACGTCATGGTTGACTGCAGCCACGCCAACTCCAACAAGGACCCGGCCCTGCAGCCCCTGGTCATGGACAACGTCGCCAACCAGATTCTGGAAGGCAACAATTCCATTGTCGGCCTGATGGTGGAAAGCCACCTCGGCTGGGGCAGCCAGTCGATTCCGAAAGACCTCGACCAGTTGAAGTACGGCGTTTCCATCACCGACGCCTGCATCGACTGGGACACCACCGAGAAAGCCCTGCGCAGCATGCACGCCAAACTCAAGGATGTGCTGCCCAAGCGCCAGCGCTGATCGACAGCTGGAAACGAAAACGCCGGGCAAATGCCCGGCGTTTTTCATTGCGCGCCTATTCAGCCATTCTGGTGGGACTGACGCTGACGGCGCTCGATATAACGTTCGACATAGGAGCAGGAGGGGATCACGGTGTAACCGTGATCCTCGGCAAATTCCAGGGCTGATTCAGTCAGCGCCGCGGCAATCCCGCGACCACGCAGGACGTTCGGCACGAATGTGCGATAGATGTCCAACGTCTGTTTACCCAGGTCCATATAGGCCAGGTATGCACGATGACCGTCCACGGTGGTCTCGAACTGATGACCTGCCTGGTCATGGTGGATGGACAATGCCTCGCTCATCACTACTCCTCTGAGGGGTCTAAAACCTGACCCGTACCTTATCTATCTTTTCCAGCCGAAGGAACATCTCAGCCGTGCCGGAACCGAACTGCACACTGAGATACGCCTTCCCGTTCTCCACCTTGTGTAATACACCCTGGTAATAGGCGCCATCGAAGGTGATGAACTGCAGCCGTTTGCCGGCATATCCCGACAGGTCGGCAACATTGACGAACTCATACTGCTGCACGGCACGTTCGACGTCTTCGTTTTCCCCTTCTGCCGTGATCTTCTCCAGCGCCGTGTGCTCGTTTCGCGCTGCCGCCGGATCGACCCAGGCGAATTCGACCGGCTGAACCAGCTCCTGGTTCACCAGAACGGCAGGGCGCAACATGGTAACCACATCCTTGGCATCGAAGAACTGCAGCCCATCCCAGGCCATGCCGTCGCTCGGCGTCAGCTCCACGCGCAGCGACTGCGGGTCCTTCAGGTAGCGACCGTAGGCGTCCAGCATCGACTGCCCCAGGGCGACGCGTTGGCTGCGCAGCACAGTGTCGAACTGCTGCATTGCCGTATTCAGGTACACATCGGCGGACTGGCCGAGCTTGCCGGCGCAGAACTGCTGGACCTTGCGCTGGTACTGGTTGTCGTTCAGTTCGAAAATCACGCTGGAAAGATGCGGCGGATTGACCCTGAGGTCACCCGGCTTCTCCGACATGTTAGACAACGACAGACTGAGGCGCACTTCTCCCATGTCGCGGGTATCGGAAGTCAGATTGAGACTCAGCTTCTGTGCACCGGGCTGGAACAGGTAGGAGAACTCCGCATCCGTTTCCAGGGTGCGATAGCCCATCTCCAGCAGCTCGTCGGTGCCGATATTGCGCACCTCGCCGCAAGCCACTTCACTCATTGCCGTGAACACGCTGCGCTCTGCCGGGGTGTTGTAAAGCTGCTGCATGAACGGGCCGTGCACGTCCAGAGCGATGCCCTTCAAGCTGACCGCCATCTGCTCCGGAAACTTGCCCTCCGCCAGGCGCTCCTTGAAGCTGAGAAGTTCGCTCAGACTCTTGAACTTCAGCTCAGCCCGCTGCACCTGCAGGCCATCCCCCATGGCCGGAACACGAAGTTGAAGATTCTCAAGGCCAACCCGACCATCAAAGGAGGAAGTTATGCCGCCGTAGGTGATTTCCATTACCGGCGACAACTTGCTGATGGCGTCATCCACGATCGATCTGACCGACCACCAGAGCGACAACTTGATGATCAGACCCACGGCCAGAACCGAGAGCAATCCCCACTTGAAAATCTTCGACATAGTGACGTCCTTGAAGTCTGCGCTTCGCTATGGATATCGGAAGCCAGGAGAGCTTATCAGCCACCCGAAGGCACTACCACGGCCGCTCTTTGTATAGATGAAGATAATTCCCGGATCTCTGAAAAAGTTCCCTTTTTCAAAGCAAATTTCGTCCCCGAACAACATCCCTGCCCCAGGTCGAGGTAACGCTTGTCAGAAGATGGACATGAACCTGCCCGAGTCGCTGGCTTGGGCCTACACTTGGAATTTCGACTGATCAAAGAACAATCAAGCTGCCTGTTTTTTGATCAGCGACCTCGCTGTTTGCTCGTGAACTAGCCGGCAAGCTGAAAAAAATGTGCCTGCCTTGCGCAAGGTGAGTTTACTTACTACAAGTTATGGGTAGTATGTACGCCGGCTAATTTCCCAAGCTCGGGGAATTGCTTTATGGAAATGTCCACCTTAAGGGGAACACGATGAACAACGTTCTGAAATTCTCTGCTCTGGCTCTGGCCGCAGTTCTGGCCACCGGTTGCAGCAGCGTATCCAAAGAAACCGAAGCCCGTCTGACTGCCACTGAAGATGCAGCCGCTCGTGCTCAAGCCCGTGCTGACGAAGCCTACCGCAAGGCTGACGAAGCTCTGGCCGCCGCTCAGAAAGCCCAGCAGACCGCTGACGAGGCTAACGAGCGCGCCCTGCGTATGCTGGAAAAAGCCAGCCGCAAGTAATAGCCTTTCAGGCTATGAAGCCGATCCAGTTCGCTGGATCGGCTTTTTTTATTGCCTTCACTTTCTAACCACCCCCGATTACCGGCCTAACCTGTTATCTCCCTCTACCCAAGAACCTGAGTCATGCGCATCACCAACTGGCGGGCAAAAGAAAAGCCCGCTGGCGTTTCGCTCAGCGGGCTTACTTCAAGCGCGAGTTTGCTTACAGCTCAGTGTTCAGCGTGCTGGCTGCCACCGCCGAATTGGGTTCGGCAATTTCCACCGGCAGGCCGTCTTCAGCCGCAACCACTTCACGCACCACGTCCCAGTCCAGGCGGATGGTGTTGACCAATTCCTCACGCTTGAGCAGCGCATTGATCACGGCAGTGTGCTTGTCCACCACTGACGGGTCGCCGTGGTCATCCAGCGGTGCGTGGGCTTCCAGATAGACTTTGCCGCCACTGACGCCGAACTTGTAGGGCTCGTTGATGATGCGCACCGACGTGCCCACCGGCGCCATGGCCGCCAAGGCCAAGACGTTGTTGTTCAGCATACGGAAGCAACCGTGACTAACGCGCATACCAATACCGAACTTCTTGTTCGAACCATGAATCAGGTAACCCGGCACGCCCAATTTGAACTTGAACGGACCCAAGGGGTTGTCCGGCCCTGGAGGCACTACGGCAGGCAGCGGGTCGCCGTCAGCCGCATGCTCTTCCCGGATGGACTTGGGCGGATACCAGGCCGGGTTGGAAGTCTTGGCAGTAATGGTGGTGTGCGCGATGGGGGAGCCCCAGCCTTCACGACCAATGCCAAGCGGATAGGTATGAACGACGTTCTGCCCTTTAGGGAAGTAGTACATCCGGTACTCGGCGAGGTTGATCACGATGCCTTCGCGCGGCCCCGCCGGAAGAATGTAGCGGGTCGGCAGTATGATCTCGGTGCCCGCACCAGGCAGCCAGGGATCGACGCCGGGGTTGGCGGCGACCATTTCCAGGTAACCCAGGTCATTGGCAACGCCGATATCGGCGAAGGTGTCTTCGTACTTGGCCTTGATCACCTGAACCTGGCCGACGATGTCTTCGCCGGGCGGCGGCAGGGGCAACTCAAGGGCTGCAACGGGGCCAGCCACCAGCAGGGACGCTAATGACAGGGAGCGGGCGACGGCTGTAAAGCGCGGCAACATCCGGGAATCCTTGACAAATTGACTGAATAAAAGACTCGGAATTCTACACCGGCGCGAACCGCACCGGGAGCCCTCAGGCTTCCGACCAGACCGAGTGCTGCCCCTGACGCTGGGCCTCGAGGGTAGAACGGCAGTTGGAGCACAGGCGTCGATCACGCAACAGCTGCAGCTCCAGAGTACTCCAGCGCGGCTGAGCGGGCAGCAGGCCACCGCAAAGAGTCCGATCGGCGAAACCACCCAGTTCGAGCTGGCGTGCCACCAAATGCAGACGCACTTCGCGACAGGCGAACAGGTCGAGTTGCTCGTCAGGCTCTATTACTTTGTAGCCAAACAGGGACCAGACGGGGCGCGGCATGGAGGACTCCAGGGAGGGTGCGCAACATTAGCCGAAAGCGAGCCGCGGGAAAAGCGTCAGAGCATGGGTTCAAGGGTCGGCCACAGGTTGTCCAGCAACCGCGGTTGGGCCTGCGCCCGAGGGTGAATCCCGTCGGATTGCATCATTTCCGGCACACCGCCCACTCCCTCGAGGAAGAAAGGTACCAGCGGCACCTGTTTCTCCGCAGCCAGTGAGCTGTAGACATTCGCGAAAGCGGTGATGTAGCGAGCCCCATAATTCGGCGGCAAGCGCATACCGAGCAGCAGCACCGAGGCACCCTGCTCCTTGGAGCTGTCGATCATGCTGGCAAGATTCTGTTGCAATTGCGCCGGCGGCTGGCCACGCAATCCATCGTTGCCACCAAGCTCGATAATTACCAGTTCCGGCTTGTGCTCAGCGAGGAGCGCAGGAAGCCTGGACAGCCCACCAGCACTGGTGTCGCCGCTGATCGAGGCGTTCACCACACGCTGCTTGTAACCCTTCTCGGCAAGGCGTTTCTCCAGCAAGGACACCCAACCTTGGCTGGATTCCAGCCCGAAAGCGGCACTGATACTATCGCCGACGACCAGCACGGTCCCCGCCATGGCCTCCTGCGCCAATAGGAACAGGGACAGGCAGCCGCCCAACAACCAGGCACGCATTGGATTCTCCATGAGCGTAAGCATTCTCGATGCGCGGAACCTTAGCAAAGTGGTTCCCAGCGCGGAAGGCGAGCTGATCATCCTTCACGACCTCTCCCTCAACCTCGGCAAGGGCGACAGCCTGGCCATCGTCGGCAGCTCCGGCTCTGGCAAATCCACCCTCCTCGGCCTGCTCGCCGGGCTCGACCTGCCCAGTGCCGGCGAAGTGCACCTGGCGGGCCGCGCCCTGTCGAGCCTGGACGAAGACCAGCGTGCACGGGTTCGCGCAGAGCATGTCGGCTTCGTGTTCCAGTCGTTCCAGTTGCTGGACAACCTCAACGCACTGGAAAACGTCATGCTTCCCCTGGAGCTGGAAGGTCACCGGGATGCACGCGCATGTGCACGCCAACTGCTGGAGCGGGTCGGCCTTGGCCAGCGACTCAGCCACTATCCGCGCCAGCTTTCCGGTGGCGAACAACAACGAGTCGCGATTGCTCGCGCCTTTGCCGCCGAGCCCGACGTGCTCTTCGCCGACGAGCCCACCGGCAACCTCGACAGCCATACTGGCGAGCGCATCAGCGACTTGCTCTTCCAGCTCAACCAGGAACGCGGCACCACCCTGGTACTGGTGACTCATGACGAGCGTCTGGCCCATCGTTGCCGTCGCCTGATCCGCCTCGAAGGCGGACGCCTGGTCGAGCAGGTGGAGCCCTGATGCGACGACTGCCGTTCGCGCGCCTGTCGGCAATGGCCGCACGCCAACTGTGGCGCGATGCCCACAGTGGCGAGCTACGAGTGCTGTTCTTCTCCCTGCTGGTCGCAGTCGCTGCCAGCAGTGCCATCGGCTACTTCAGCGCCCGCCTCAATGCCGCCATGCTGCTACGTGCAACTGAGTTCCTCGGTGCCGACTTGCTGCTCAGCGGCTCATCCCCAGCCAAGGCAGAACAGGTCGACAGTGGCCTGCAGCTGGGCCTGAGGCACGCTCGCGCGGTGGAGTTCTCCAGCGTGATCGCAGCTGACAACGGGATCCAGCTATCCAGCGTGAAGGCCGTCGACCTCGCCTATCCATTGCGCGGGGAACTGAAGAGCGCGGCGCAGCCCTATGGCGAAGAAACGACTGGCAGCGGCCCCGAACCCGGCGAAGCGTGGGCCGAGGCGCGCTTGTTCGCCACCCTGAATCTCAAACCCGGCGACAGTATCGACGTCGGCCAGAAGACCCTGCGCCTGACGCGGGTGTTGACCTACGAGCCGGATCGCGCCGGCGACTTCTACAGCCTCACCCCACGGGTGCTGATCAGCCTGGACGACCTCGAAGCGACGGGTGTAGTACAGCCCGGCAGCCGCGTTCGCTATCGCGAACTCTGGAGTGGACCTAATGAACTCCTGAGTCGTTACCGGGCCGCCATCGAACCCGGCCTGGAGGCCAACCAGCGGCTGGAAGACGCTCGCCAGGGTAACCGCCAGATCGGCGGCGCCCTTGGCCGTGCCGAGCGCTACCTGAACCTGGCCAGTCTCGCTGCCGTACTGCTCGCCGGGGTTGCCGTAGCCCTGTCCGCCGCTCGCTTCGCCGCGCGCCGCTATGACGCCAGTGCCTTGCTGCGCTGCCTTGGATTGTCTCGCCGTGAAACCCTACTTCTATTTGGCCTGCAACTGGCGTTACTGGGCCTGCTCGCCAGTGCGCTGGGCGCTCTGCTCGGCTGGCTTGCGCAGGCGGTGCTGTTCAAACTGCTGGGCGGGTTGCTGCCAGCCGTGATTCCCTCCGGCGGCATGGTGCCAGCGTTGGCGGGAATCGCCACCGGACTGCTCGCCCTTGCCGGCTTCGCCCTGCCGCCACTGGCAGCGCTGGGCAGAGTTCCACCACTGCGGGTTCTGCGCCGCGACCTGCTGCCGCTGCCCCCCAGTGCCTGGCTCATATACGGTGCCGCACTTCTAGCCCTCGGCCTGATCATGTGGCGGCTGAGCCTCGACCTGAAACTCACACTCGCCCTGCTCGGCGGCGGCCTGATCGCCGCCCTGTTGCTGGGCGGCGCGTTACTGGCTGGGCTGAAAGGACTGCGGCGACTCCTGGCCAACGCAACCCTGCCCTGGCGCCTGGGCCTCGGCCAACTGCTGCGCCACCCCCTGGCGGCAGCCGGACAGTCCCTGGCATTCGGCCTGATCCTGTTGGCCATGGCGTTGATTGCACTGCTGCGCGGCGAACTACTGGACACCTGGCAAAACCAGCTACCGGAGAACGCGCCGAACCATTTCGCCCTTAATGTCCTGCCCGCCGAAAAGGAGGCCTTCGCCAGCCGTCTTGCCAGCCTCTCGCCCCACCCCGCACCACTCTACCCAGTGGTGCCGGGTCGCCTCACCGCCATCAACGGCGAAGCTGTACGCAAGCTCGTCAGCAAGGAATCCCAGGGCGAGCGTGCCGTGCAGCGTGACCTCAGCCTGACCTGGTCGGCCCAGCTGCCGAGTGACAACCGGCTGGTATCGGGTCACTGGTGGACGGACCTGCCGAAAGCCGCGTTGCCGGGTGTATCGGTGGAAGCCAAGCTCGCCGAAAGCCTTGGGCTAAAGCTTGGCGACCGCCTCAGTTTCAGCGTGGGCGGGCTGCAGCGAGATGCTCAGGTGACCAGCCTGCGCGAAGTGGACTGGGACAACTTCCAGCCGAACTTCTACATGATCTTCGCCCCGGACACCCTTTCCGACCTCCCCGTCACCTACCTCACCAGCTTCTACCTGCCCCCGCGCCACGACCGCGAGCTGGTGGAGCTGTCCCGTGCCTTCCCCGCCGTCACCCTGCTGCAGGTGGAAGCCATCCTGGCGCAACTGCGTAGCATCCTGGCCCAAGTCACCCTGGCAGTGGAGTTCGTGCTGCTCTTCGTCCTCGCCGCAGGTCTTGCCGTGCTGTTCGCCGGACTGCAATCCACGCTGGACGAGCGCATCCGCCAAGGCGCCTTGCTCCGCGCGCTCGGCGCCGAACGGCAGCTCTTGCTGAAGGCACGGCGTGCGGAGTTTGCGCTGCTTGGTGCCTGCAGCGGTCTGCTTGCGGCCCTCGGCTGCGAACTGGTCAGCGCCCTGCTCTACCGCTTCGCCTTTGACTTGCACTGGCAGCCCCACCCCTGGCTGCTCCTGTTGCCATTGCTGGGCGCCCTGCTGGTCGGTACCGCCGGAGTGATTGGCACGCGGCGCGCACTCAACGCCAGCCCACTGACGGTCCTGCGCGAAGCTTGATAGGCTTTGCCTCCCGAATTCCTGCAGGACCGTCATGAGCCGTTATCGCCCACCCCGCACCGCCGGTACGCCCTTGATCACCCCGGAAGGCGAAGCTCGTCTGCGCGCTGAACTCCATGAGCTGTGGCACGTACGCCGGCCCAAGGTCACCCAGGCCGTGAGCGAAGCGGCTGCCCAGGGAGACCGGTCGGAGAACGCCGAATACACCTACGGCAAGAAGATGCTGCGAGAGATCGACAGCCGTGTGCGCTTCCTGACCAAGCGCCTGGAAAACCTCAAGGTGGTGCGTGAACGCCCGGCCGACCCCGGCAAGGTCTACTTTGGCGCCTGGGTTACCCTGGAAGACGACGATGGCGAGCAAGCCCGCTACCGCATCGTCGGGCCCGACGAATTCGACCTGAAGCAGAACCAAATCAGCATCGACTCCCCCTTGGCACGCGCCTTGGTGGGCAAGGCGCTAGACGCCGAAGTGCGAGTCAACGCCCCGACGGGGGAAAAGACCTGGTACGTGGTCGAGATCGATTATCCATAGAGCGCAGGGACGGGGTAACTCGCCACGAATCAACGGCGAGTAATGAGCCCCTGCCGTGCGACCCGCACCAGTTGGCTGAGGGCTTCTGGCAACTCTTCCGCCGAAGGCGCCTGGATCACGGCCATGTCAAAGCTGTCGGACGAGAAACGGGCGAGCGACTCGCCTTCGCGGACGAACTGGATCAGGAAGTTGCGCGGGCGACCCCAGCGCTGGGGCCAACCTTCGAGATAACGCAGGAGTGTCGGCTGGTGGGAACCGCCGAGCAGTATTCGGGGATTGCGCAATACCAGCCCAGTGGTGATAGGGGCTAGTCGGAGCAGCGGTTGGGGACAGGTCATGGTGTCATGTCTCCGCCTCATTGGATCCCGCTGGGCAGCGGTGAGAGGCGACACCGAACCAGCGCTTTAGCGGTATTTCGAAGTCTCTGAAGACTTCCGCGCCCCGCAAGTAGCTGACTAAATCGGCGCATGGGGCGACATCCTAGAGAAGCCCGCGCAATACTGTCAAGGCGACCACTTCGCCCTGCGAGACGCCCATGAGCACCCCGCCGCTGCGCCTGTTCTTCGCTATTCCCTGCTGCCCGCAACTGGCCCGCGACATCAGCGATTGGCGCGCCCGGAATCCCATCGATGGCAAGTCCGTGGCGCCCGAGAACCTGCACATGACCCTTGCCTTCCTCGGCTCGCAACCCCGAGGCCAGGTGGCGTCACTGGAAGCATTGGCCGCGAGCCTGACGCCCACGGCGTTCACCCTGCACCTGGATCGCCTGGCGCGTTGGAAGAACGGCTTGCTGTACCTGGCACCGAGCAGGACTCCACCCGCCCTGACCGACCTGGAGCACAGCTTGCGTGAAATATTGCTGAGTGCAGGCTTCAGTCTGGAGACACGCCCATTCAAGCCCCACCTGACCCTGGCCCGCCACTGCCCAAGACTGCCCTCCGCCCCCACCCCAACCTTCGATTGGCCGGCCACCGAGTTCACCCTCTATGCCTCGGAAAACAGCGCCAGGGGCACCCGCTATCACGCCATCGGACAATGGCCGTTGCGGCCTCCGACCCCAGCCTGACGTTTCGCCCCGTAACAGAAAACTGGCCGACATCATTGGGTGAACGGATGTAAACATCTGCAAAAACCCCAATCCAGAGCACTTATCCGCATCTCACGCCTACTGGCATGTTTCCTGCCATCCGCCCTGTTTGAAGTGCACGCCCAGGATGGGCGTGGCCACGCCACGGAATGCAGTCCGGCCCTCCCACGCACAACAGTCGAGAGCGCACATGAAGAAGAACAAGACCCTGCTCGCCCTATGCCTTGCCACTGGTCTCGCCGCCTCCGGACAGGCCCAGGCCATCTGGTTCGGCTCCAGCGGTTACACCCAGACCCGCTACCCGATCGTCCTCACCCACGGCATGCTCGGATTCGACAGCATCCTCGGTGTCGACTACTGGTACGGCGTACCCTCCGCCCTGCGCCGCGATGGCGCCCGCGTCTACGTCACCGAAGTCAGTCAGCTGAACACCACCGAAGCCCGCGGCGAAGAACTGCTCGAGCAGGTAGAAGAAATCGTCGCAATCAGCGGCAGTCCCAAAGTCAACCTGATCGGTCACAGCCATGGCGGCCCGACCATTCGCTACGTGGCTGCCGTACGCCCCGACCTCGTCGCCTCCGCCACGAGCGTCGGCGCACCACACAAGGGTTCGGCCACCGCCGACTTCATCCGCAACGTGCCGCCGGGCTCTGCCGGCGAAGTATTGCTGGCCGGCATCGTCAACGGACTGGGGGCGCTGATCAACTTCCTCTCCGGCAGCAGCAGCGAACTCCAGCAGAACGCCCTCGGCGCCCTGGCGTCACTCAACAGCCAAGGTGCGGCCGCCTTCAACGCCCGATTCCCGCAGGGTCTGCCCAGCACGTCCTGTGGCGAAGGCGCCTATCAGGTCAATGGCGTGCGCTACTACTCCTGGAGTGGAACCAGCCCGCTGACCAACGTGCTGGATGTCAGCGATGCCCTGCTCGGTGCCAGTTCCCTGACCTTCAACGGCGAAGCCAACGACGGCCTCGTAGGACGCTGCAGCTCGCACCTGGGCAAAGTCATCCGCGACAACTACCAAATGAACCACCTGGACGAGGTCAACCAGACGCTTGGACTGACCAGCCTGTTCGAAACCGACCCGGTCACCGTCTATCGTCAACAGGCCAACCGGCTGAAGAACGACGGGCTCTGAGCCCCTTCCGCGGGGTCATCCGGCCCCGCACCTGCCCAGTCTGCCGAGAGCTCCAGTGAAAAAATTCCTGCTGCTGCTTCCCATCGCCTTTGCCGGCGCCCTGGCCATCCTGCTGCAATGGGGTGGTAATCCGGCCCCGGCGGCCTCCGGCGCCACCCCGGCACTCAAAACTGCCACCACGCCGACCACACTGGCAGTGGCACCTACCACCGTCCTCGTTCCAGGCAATTCCCCTGTGGCGCCGCATAACAAGCCAGCCAGGCCAGCGTCGCTGGCCGGAACGGACGTGGATGGCCGCTTCCATCTCGATGCCGCAGGCAACCTGCTCGTCACTGAGGACATCCGGCGCATCTTCGATTACTTCCTCAGCACCCAGGGAGAAGAGCCCCTGAGCGGCAGCATCCAGCGCCTGCGGGGTCATATCACCGGGCAACTGGACGCACCGGCCGAGGGCCAGGCACTGGCATTGCTTGACCAGTACCTCGATTACAAGCGCCAACTGGTGCAACTGGAGCGCGACCTGCCGCTACTCGCCGACCTCACGGCCCTGCGCCAGCGGGAAGCGGCGGTACAAGCGCTGCGGGCAAGAATATTCAGCGCCGATGCTCATCAGGCGTTCTTCGCCAACGAAGAAGCCTACAACGGCTTTGCGCTGCAGCGCCTGGCCATTCAGCGGGATACCGCCCTGGACCCTGCGGGCAAGGCTGCGGCCATCGACCAGTTGCGCAGCACTCTGCCCGAGGCACTGCAGGCCATGGCTGCCAGCCAGCTACAGGCGGAACTCCGCGCCCAGGTGGGTGCGCTTCAAGCCGCAGGCGGCACCCCCGAGCAGGTTCGCCAACTGCGCCAGCAATTGGTCGGCGCCGAGGCCACGGCCAGGCTGGAAACCCTGGATCAACAGCGCCTGCAATGGCAGCAGCGATTGCAGGCCTACCTGACGGAAAAAACGCGTATCGAGGCCAGCGAGGGCCTCAGTGCGGGCGACAAGTCTGCGGCCATCAGCCGCCTGGAAGAAGAAGGATTCAATCCGCAGGAGCGTTTACGCCTCCAGGCCGCGGCCGAACTGGCGGCGGCACGGAAAAAACACCCCTGAAACGCAAAGAGGCCCGCCGAAGCGAGCCTCTTTCATTACCTGGCTCAGTTGGCCAGGTTGCGATCCAGGGACATCTTGCCGGCACCTTCGATCAGCAGGGTACCGCTGATCAGGGCGAGGATCATGGCGTATTCGTAACCACCGTTGGTGATGAAGAAGCCGCTGGCCCAATGCACGCTGAATACGGCCACCACCATCGCGACGACCAGTGCGGCTGCGGCCGGACGCACCAGCAGGCCAATCACCAGGGCCAGGCCACCGAAGAACTCCGCACTTCCCGCCATCAGGGCCATGAGGTAGCCAGGAGTCAGGCCGATGCTTTCCATCCATTGCCCGGTACCCGCCAGGCCGTAACCGCCAAACATGCCAAAGAGCTTCTGTGCGCCATGAGCCATGAAGGTCAGGCCGGTAATGATCCGCAGCAAGGTGATGCCATAACCGGCGTTGGTGGCGAGGATGGGTTTGATCGGGTTGCTCATCGAAGTGTTCCTTGTGTTGTGGGAGTCGATGAACACAAGTTTAGTAGAATTATTTGATATTAAAATCACAAAATTCTCAGCCAAATAATCGATTAACTCGATTATTTACGTGCCTTACCGGTCATTTTCGAGGGTTCCAATAGATAACGTTCGCGGTCGTACGCCAGGTAGTACTTGTTCACGCTGTTGACGTAGCTCACGACGCCCATCCCCGCTTGCTCAGCGGCGATGCGCTCCACCTGGAAGAACCACTGGTTCGGGTTCAGACCACGGCGCCTGGCCTCTGCACGCATTGCCTGGACCCGCTGCGGACCAAGGTTGTAGGCAGCAAGGACAAAGGCCATTCGCTCGCGCTCGTCGAGCTGGGCGCTGGCGAAGAAGTTACGGCGCAGCATGGCCAGATACTTGGCCGACGCCTGCACATTGTTATCGAGCTTCTGGATATTCCCCACACCGACGCTGCGCGCCGCGCCGGGGGTAATCTGCATCAGCCCGGTGGCGCCGCTGGCGCCCTTGGCGGCGGGGTTAAGGCTGGACTCCTTATAGGCAAGCGCGGCCAGGCTGAGCCAATCGAAGTCGTGCTGGTCCGCGTAGCGCTGCAACACCGGGCGCACCCGTTCAAGGCGTCGGCGTTCGTTACGCGCCAGGGGGTTATGCACCCTGTACAAGCGCCGATACACGCGCTGGAAAGCCGCATCCTGGTCATCCGGCGCTCGGTACTCGGCCAGGAATCGGTTGACACTGGCTCGCAGTGTCGGAGCATCCCGGCGGACGAACCAGGTCATGTCTCCCTGCCTGTCCAGCACTAGGTGCCTGTCGAGGCGCAGCTTGGGCATCACCTTGACCCAGCGCTCGGCGATCGGTTGCTCCACCGCCGTCAGCGGAAAAATGCCGGCCTGGACCATCTCCAACACATCCTCCACCGCCAGGGTCGGATCGACCCACTCAACAACGATGGGCGCCAGATTACGCCTGGCAAGCGTCTCGTTCACTTGACGCAACGCCTCGCCCGCGGCACTGCCCACGGGCAGCGCGATGCTGCGGCCGGACAACTGCTCCAGGCGCTGATAACGGCGCTGTCCCTGGCGGCTGACCAGCACCAGCGGCACATCCTTGCGCAGTGGCGCACTGGCACTGACATTGGCGCCAACGCCCTGGTTGATCAGTTCTCCCGGTGCCACCAGATCGCCCTCGCCTCGCTGTAGCGCAGCAAGCAACTGGTCCTTGGACCTGGGCAAGATCTTCAGCTTGATTTCACGCCCGTCGCGGGCATTGCGGTTGAGAAACTGCTCAAAAGCACGGATGCGGTGGTACTCGACACCGACCGGCTCGCCCTTGACCTCACCGGAGCTGTTGCGACTCTGGTTCACCAACACGTTGAGCACGCCGGTGCGGCGGATCTGTGCCAGGTCCCGTGCTTCGGCCGGCTGCTGCCAGACTTCCGGCGTCCCTGCCAGGCGCGCGCTCGCCGGATAGGGCAGCAGCGCCAGCAAGCAGAGCAGGAACAGCAGCGGTCGCGTCATCGATTCTCCAGGGACTGGGCGGGGTGTCAGCGCGCGCCCGAACGTGTAGAGCTGCTGCGCCGCGAATCCTTGGCTGGCGAGCGAGGGGCGCGGAGAGTGTCACAGCTTCGCGCTCGATGCCAGTCAAAGCGTGGTATCGACTTCAATATATGCCGCCAAGTTCCTGTAAAGATTAGCTTTTTTATAATTATTTCGAGCTTTGTTATGCTGCCTGCTCCAACCTGAGGTAGCACCATGCAACTCATCGACATCGGCGTCAATCTGACCCACCCCAGCCTCGCCCGCGACGTCCGGGCACTGCTGGAGCGCGCCCGGACAGCCGGCGTCTGCCAGTTGGTGCTGACCGGCACCAGCCTCGAAGACAGCGAGAAGGCCCTGCTGGCCGCCGAGCAACTGGATGAAAGCGACCTGCGCCTGTTCAGTACCGCCGGTGTCCATCCCCATGAAGCAAGTGACTGGAACAGCGATAGCCAACGGCAATTGCGCGCGCTGCTGGGTGAAGCGCGGGTACGTGCAGTGGGCGAATGCGGCCTGGACTTCAACCGCGATTTCTCACCACGCCCGCAGCAGGAAAAAGCCCTGGAAGAGCAGTTGGCCCTGGCCGTCGAGCTGGACAAGCCGGTGTTCCTCCACGAACGCGACGCCGACGAACGCCTGCTGGCTATCGTGCGGGAGTTCCGCGACCGTTTGACCGCCGCCGTGGTGCATTGCTTCACCGGCGAGAAGCGCGCCCTCTACGGCTACCTCGACCTCGACCTGCACATCGGTATTACCGGTTGGATCTGCGACGAACGCCGTGGCACCCACCTGCACCCCCTGGTACGCGACATTCCCCGCGGCCGCCTGATGCTCGAAAGCGACGCGCCTTACCTGCTGCCTCGCACCCTGCGACCGAAGCCCAAGCACGGTCACAACGAACCGGCCTTCCTCACCGAAGTGCTGCGAGAGGTCGCCCTGCACCGCGGCGAAAGCCAGGAAGAACTCGCCCTTCACACCACCGCATGCGCGCGCGCCTTCTTCGGGCTGCCGCCCACCGAGTGAGCGACGCGCCCCCGTTTCCTGTTGACTCGGATCAACTCCGGTAGGAAATTTCTGTCGGAAAATACTGGCACCTTGCCAATACTGTCCGAGTCATAAGAAGAACATCATGGGTACCTGGATTCGCGATATTTCCCTGAAGTACAAGTTCTGGGCCGTCAACGCGGTCGCCTTCTTCACCACCCTGCTGCTGGTCTTGCACGCGCTCTTGCTGGAGCAGCAGGGCCGTGCCGAAGATGCCCGTGCCGCCGCCGCGACCCAAGCACAGTTGCTCAAGTCCTGGCCCGCCGATCAGCCCCTTCCCGCTTCGCCCCGGATCGTCACATTCAACTCTGGCAGCGCCCCGCAATTGCCCGACGGCCACGTCCTGGCCAAGGCCAATGGTTGGGTGGCACTGGAGCACGACAACCTGCTCGGCAGTGATCCCACCACGGGCGCCCAGGTGTTCGAGCGCCCCGACGGCCAGCGTGTCGCGGTGCTGGCCAGCAGCCCGAGCCTGATCCAGCTGTTCGGTGATCGCGCCATCGAGTATGCGATGTCCGTGTTTCTGCTGATGGTTGCCTTGCTGGCGGCATCGCAGCTGCTGATCCGATTCCTGCTCAGCCACCTGAACACCCTTAAGGACGTGATGCTCCACGTCGAGCGCAGCGGCGACCTCTCTGCCCGCGTACCGCTCGACAGCCGTGACGAGGTGGGCCAGATGGCCAGCGCCTTCAACGCCATGCAGGCCGGCTACGAACGCGTGGTCAGCACCGTGGCCCAGGCCGTCGCCCGCCTTGACGAAGGGGCGGCGCGCCTGGCCAACAGCATGGGTGAGGTCCGTCAGGGGATGCTCGGCCAGCAGAGCGAGACCGACCAGGCGGCCACCGCCATCAACGAGATGTCCGCCACCGTCCACCACATTGCCCAGCATGCGGCGGACACCCGCGACCAGTCGCAGAATGCCGACCAGCTAGCCGGTGCCGGGCAGTTGGTGGTGGAACGCGTCGAGCACTCCATCGCCGGGCTTTCTTCCGGCGTACAGCAGACCGCCGAAACCATCCAGCGCCTCGCCGAGGACAGCCAGAAGATCAGCGGCGTGGTCAACGTCATCCACGGCATCGCCGAGCAGACCAACCTGTTGGCGCTGAACGCGGCCATCGAGGCTGCTCGCGCCGGGGAAATGGGCCGTGGCTTCGCCGTGGTGGCGGACGAGGTTCGCAACCTGGCCAAGCGCGTACAGGACTCCACTGACGAGATCACCAGCATGATCAACACGCTCCAGGCCGGTACGCGCGACGCGGTGGAGTTCATGCGAGAAAGCTCGATCAAGGCCGATGATTGCGTGCAGGCCGCCCATGAAGCCGGCGCGGCCCTGGCAGCCATCACTGACGCGGTAGCGCAGATGCGCCAGAGCAACACACAGATCGCCGTGGCGGCCGAGCAACAGAGCCAGGTAGCCGAGGAAATGACCCGCGCGGTGGTGGGGATACGCGACGTCACCGAACTCACCGTCAGCCAGACCGTGGAATCGGCCGCCACCAGCAATGAACTGGCGGGGCTGGCCAGTGAGCTTTCCCAGGCCATACGCCAGCTCAAACTGCGCGCCTGACGACCCTCAGCGGCCTATCTGCTCCATAGGAAGAAGGCATTCGCCGGCTCGCAAGGGCCGGACTATGCTGCCGACATTCCCTTAAGGAGCCGGTCATGGGCAAACGACTTCCCAATCTGCATGCGTGGCAATGGCGGACCTACGCCGACAACCACCAGCATCCTGCCAACCTGATCCTGCATGTGATTGCCGTGCCGTTGTTCATCGTAGCGGCGATCACCCTGGTCTACGGCTTGTTCAGTTTCAGCTTCCGGCCATTCGTGCTGGGGATCATCGGCATCATTGCCTCGCTGGCCCTACAGGGGCGCGGGCACAAGCTCGAAGGGGTGCAACCAGAGCCCTTCAGCGACCGCAAGGACGCCATAGGCCGGCTGCTGGTGGAGCAGTTCGTCACCTTTCCGCGCTTCCTGCTCAGTGGCCAGTGGTGGCGCAACTGGCGCAAGAAGCGCTGAAAACCGGAGCACGGTAGTTCGTTGGATCGGTGGATCTAGCGATTCCCGTCCATCACCACTGACGGGTATCGCTTCGCTCAACGCCATCCTACGAATACCGGATGACGGCAGTTCCAGCCAAGGCGTTCGTGCCATGGCCGGGTACTCAGCCGAACACCACCACTGTCTGCCGACTCATGGCCACCAGCTCGCCGTCCGGCGTCCACAAGGCAGCAGCAGCGTGGCCGTATCCATCGCGGGCATGCTCGATGCGCGCGCGGTATTTGCACCAGTCGTGGGTATCCAGCTTCGGTAGTGGCTGCACGAATTCGATGGTCCAGGTCAGGGTGCTGCCCGGTGCGGGCTCCGGCAGGTGCGGCACGGTAGCCGGCGGCCAGGCATCCACCAGGGCCAGCAGGTGGGCCTCGGTAATCGATTCACGCGCCACGTCTGCACGGAAACGCACCCAGCCACCCATATCACGCTCGCGACTGTTGGAGAACGGCATGCCGCCAATGGACCAGCGCATGGCCAGATGACGGGTGAACTCCGGGGTAACGCCCGGAATGAAGGGCAGTTCGAAGCAGTCGGCAGCCGGTTTCATCTCGGGAGCGGGTTCAGCATCCAAGTGCACCACCGACTGGCGCGACCCACCGAAACTGCCTTGCACCAGCGCTACCACCTGCCCCTTCTGCACCACGCGGCAGAACACCTGGCTCACCGCTTTGCCCTCGCGCAACAACTCGGCCTCGAAACTGGCCGGTACTTCGGGCTCCAGGGGGCCGACAAAGGTGGTCGCCAGAGAGCGCACCGGTCGACCCGGCTCAACCTTCGCCCGCATGGCCTCGAAGGCCAGTGCAGCGACCACGCCACCGAAGACCGCCCGCCCCTGCCCCCAAGCCGCAGGCACCACCACGCCGCTCGGAATGCTGCGAGCTGCCTGGATCAATTCGGAAAAGTTCATCAGAAATCCCTGTAGTGAAACGCCCAAGCGGCGATCTTAGGGCATTGCCTCTCCGGCTCGAAAGCCGCGCCGCAAGGCAGCCACGCCAACACCAAGGGGAGAACGGCCAAGGTCGGGTCAGACGAGGCGCCGCAAGAGCTTTTCCAGCACCCGGTCCGAGCGAACTTCCGCCGCATGCAGCGCCACTTGCCAGGCGCGAATTCGCGGTCGCAGGTCCGGCTCCTGCTCCGCACGGGCCAGCCACTGGACATGATCGTGCCACTTGCCCAGGGCGGACTGCGCCCCCACCAGCAGACGCCGGGTCTTGGGAGATAGCTCGACGACTCCCGGGTAAGCGTCCAACCCATAACGCAGGCGCTTGATCAGCAGACGCAGGCGATGCCGATCATGCGAGGGATCACGCAGCCCGTCTTCGAGCCGACGCCGACCTTTGGCAAGGAACTTTTCGATGGCCTTGCGCCGCCCCGTCAGCAGCCCTTCGCGATCACACACTCGCATCAGATGCGGCCAGGCGTCGAGCACCTGAAACAAGCGCGATAGTTCCGGCGCCAGGAGGAACTGCGCATAGCCGGTGCGCCGCGCTTGCTCGCGATCCTGCGTCAGTCGGTCCAGGCCGTGACTGCGCAGTTCGACGATCAGTACTTCCAGGTCCCGCAGCGGGCCGCTCAGCGCGGCTACGTCAGCCGCAGCCTGGCTCAGCACATCCACTGCGGGCAGCCCACGAAACGGACGCAGGAAGCTGCGCAGGCGCCTGGTCGCTACTCGCAGGTCATGCAGGGCCTCGTCATCCGTCCCGGCTGCCAGGCGTTCGACGCAGGCGTTCAGACGAATCTCAAGACCAATCACCTGAGCAATCAGGTCGTCCAGCGAACTGGCCATGTTCAGACTCTCCAGATATCAGGCCCATGCACGGGCGCGGCACTAATGAGCATGGATCATCCGCGCACGCCCCGCAGGCGCCAGGGCAATCCCTTACGTAGGGCACGCAGCGGCCTGGCCGGGTCGAGCCCCTGGCGATTGCCGTACCGGCTGGCTTCGAAGGCCGCAAGGAAAGCGCGGATCAGTGCCGCTTGTGGGGGCAGCTCGCGACTCGCACGCTCAGCGAAAGCCCGCGGCCCTTCACCCTTGCCGCGCACCACGCCATGGCGTGCCAGGAGCCGCTCGAAAACCTGGAACTGGCGTAATTGCGGGTCGCGCTCTCGCCGCCAGGGGGCAAATAGAAACAGTGCCAATACCGCCATCAGCACCGCGCCGGCCCCCACCAGGCCGACGCCGAGGGCACGGCTGTCCAGGCTGCCGAACCAGCGCCGCACCAATTCGACCTGGGCTTCGCCCTGATAACCCAGTACCCAGCGCTGCCAACCGTAATTGAGATTGTCCCAGGCGAGCCGAACCTGGTTCAGCCAGGCCAACTGTCGATAGCGCAAGGGCGACAGGGGTGAACCCTCGAGAAAGCTCTGCTCCCCCGCCACGGCCTCTTCCAGGCCCCGTTCGATGCGGTTCGGCGCCACCTGGAAGGTCGGGTCGACACTGATCCAGCCACGCCCCGGCAACCAGTACTCCACCCAGGCATGGGCATCGAACTGATGCACCAGCACGTAGTTGCCGGCCGGATTGAGCTCGCCTCCCTGGTATCCGGCCACCACCCGTGCGGGAATGCCGGCGGCGCGCAAGACGAAAGTCATGGCGCCTGCGTAGTGGGCGCAAAACCCCCGACGGGTATCGAACAAGAAACCATCGACATTGTCCGCCCCCAGCGGC
Source organism: Pseudomonas sp. BN415 (assembly GCF_029871195.1). NCBI lineage: Bacteria > Pseudomonadati > Pseudomonadota > Gammaproteobacteria > Pseudomonadales > Pseudomonadaceae > Pseudomonas > Pseudomonas sp. BN415. The sequence goes on along the minus strand of NZ_SSOK01000063.1, from coordinate 26,744 downwards.
GACGGCTTGAGCGTGTAGACATAGGGTTCGCGGTGAAAATGCGCCAGCAGCGCATCCACCAGCGCCTGAGGATCGGTGTGCCGTTGCTTGAGTTCAGTCGCCCAGGCCCGCGTGCGCGGCTCGCCTTCGGGCGGCAACTGCAGGGCCCGGCTCAATGCTCCGGGATTACCCTCGGGCTCACGCACCGCCTGAGGCCAGGAAGTGACCTGGTAGAGCAGCGAGCGGTCCACCGGTCGACGCCGTTCCAGACGGAAGTCGGCCGTTGCGCGCACGCCCTCCTCGCTCGTCTCGGCGACATCCAGGCCAAACAGCCAGGGCCGGCCACTGGCTTGCATGACGATGCTGTAGCGCAGCGCTTCACCTTCCTTGCGCCAGTCGGCAGCCGGTGCATGCTGGGCACCCAGGGACTGGGACCAGCGACGCCCATCGAAGCGTTCAAGGGTCAGCGCGCGCCAGTAGAGCTGGCTCATCGGCGGCACCGGCCCCTCGAAACTGGCGCGGAAGGCCAGATCGCCGGAACGGCTGAGTTCTGCGATGTCGGCCGGACTCATGGCATCCGACAGACCCGTGACACCCTTGTCGTTCGGCAGCGGCAGTGACCAGAGCGGCCCCAGCCGCGGAAAGAACAGGAACAGCAGCAGCATCAGTGGCACCGCTTGCAGCAGCAGGCTGCCGGCGGCTTTCAGCGGCACCAGCGGGCGCTCGGCGAAGCGGCTCTGCTGCAGTCCCACCAGGGCGGCCAGCAAGGCACAGAGGGGCAAGAGGCTGTAGAGCGCGGCGAGCATGCCGTCGTTGAACAGGTAGGCAGTGACCTGGGTGAAGAAGCCCAGCAGGATCAGCACCAGGGCGTCGCGCTGGCTGCGCAACTCCACCAACTTGAGGATGAACACCGCCACCAGCAGCACGACGGCCGCCTCCAGCCCCACCAGGGTGCCCCGTGAGAGGAACACGCCCAGGGCCATGGCCAGGATCAGCGCGGCCTTGACCACGCCACTGGGGTACTGCGCACGCATGCGGAAGATCTGGATGCGCCAACCGGCACAGCCCAGCCACATGGCGATGATCCACAGCGGCAGGTAAGGCAGGTGCGGCAGGATCACCAGCACCTGGGCGACCAGCAGCCAGGTGAGGCTGATGCGGGTGATCGGCAGGCCGGTCTTCATTGCTGCCCCCCGAACAGCGCCAGGGCGCGCAGGCAGGCCTCTCGGTGGGCCTCACCGGTGTCCGGCGCCAGCTCCTGCCCCCCCAGGCGCAAGCCGAAGGGCTGACCGCGTGCGGAGAATTGCAACACCCAATGGCAGAGCAGGCTCAGGCGCTGCTCCAGGCCGCCGTCCAGCGGCTCCAGGTCGAGCCAGAGGTCACGCCCGGCCAACGCGGCGAAGTCCTTCACGAACAAACCCTGCCCTCGCGAATAGGCCTTCCAGTGCAGGCGTCGGCGCGAGTCGCCCGGTTGGTAGGCACGCAGCCCTTGGTAGTCGTCCGCGCCGGCGCCGAGCACATGCTGGCCATCGTCGCCGTCCTCGTCGCCGTGGCCAGGTATCAGCGGCAGATCACCCTCCAGGGGACGTGGGTAAACCAATAGTGCCTGATCCAGATCCACCCAGCTCCAGGCCACCAGCAGCCCGAGGGGATAGCGGCTTTCGACGCGCAAGCGCCTTGGCCGCAGCCAGCCGCGGCGATCGGTCGGCAGGTGCAGCTCCACCCCACAAGCGCCGTCAGCCACTACGTCCTGCACCTGCAGGGGCAAGGGCGGCCAGCCGAGGGCAATGGCCTGGTGTTCGCGACCGCCACTTTCCAGGGTGATGTGGAAATGCGCCTGCTCGCCGAGAAACACCGGCGCACCACCCGCGGCCTTGAGGTTCAGCCCCGACAGGTTGCGAAAGGTGTGCAGGATGGCCACGAGGAATACGGAGAGCAGAAGGAATGTCAGCGCGTAGGCCAAGCTGTTCTGGTAGTTGATCGCCACCAGCAGCATGGGCACCAGGGCCAACCCGAAGGCGGCGCCGGCGCGGGTGGGCAGAATGAAGATCCGTCGCTGATCGAGACGTACCTGACTGGCCGGCGGGATACGCCGGGCCAGCCAGCGAGCGACCTGAAGTTCCAGCATCAGAGCGCCGGCACTTCGCGCAGCAGCCACTGCACCAGTGCGCCACCACCATGGCCGGAGGGATCGGCACGCTCACGCAGGCGGTGGCCGACCACCGAGGGCAGCACAGCCTGAACATCTTCCGGAATCACGTAGTCGCGCCCCGCCAGCAGCGCCCATGCACGGGCCGCCGACAGCAGCGCCAGGCTGGCACGAGGTGAAAGGCCCCAGGCGAACTGCGGCTGGCTGCGCGTGGCGTCCACCAGGCGCAATACGTAATCCACCAGTGCGTCGCGGGCCACCACCTTGGGTACTTCGGCCTGGATCAACCCCAGTTCGGCATGGGTGAAGACCGGTTCCAGACGCGGTAGCAGCGCGCGACGCGCCTCGCCCTGCAGCAGGGCCTTTTCCGCGGCCCTGGCCGGATAGCCGAGGGAGAGGCGCATGAGGAAGCGATCCAGTTGCGATTCCGGCAGGGCGAATGTGCCGCCCTGGCTCACCGGGTTCTGGGTGGCAATGACGAAAAAAGGCTCCGGCAGCGGGCGGGTCGCGCCTTCGATGGTCACCTGCCCTTCCTCCATGGCTTCCAGCAAGGCGCTCTGGCTCTTGGGGGTAGCCCGGTTGATCTCGTCGGCCAGCACCAGCTCGGCGAACACCGGGCCGGGATGGAAGACGAACTGGCTGCTGTCCTTGTCGAACACCGAGGTGCCCAGGATGTCGCCGGGCAGAAGGTCCGACGTGAACTGGATACGCTGAAAGCTCAGCCCCAGCACCTTGGCCAAGGCATGGCCCAGGGTGGTCTTGCCCATGCCGGGCAGGTCTTCGATCAAGAGGTGCCCGCGGGCCAGGAGGCAGGTCAGGGCCAGGCGCACCTGCGCTTCCTTGCCCAGCAGTACCTGGTTGACCGCGTGCAGACAGGCGTCCAGTTTCGTTCGCATTCATCGCTCCCTGTGTAATGCGACGATGCTACTGGCAGGCCGGACAATGGCAAAGCGCCCGGCAAACTTTACTTATGAAACTGTGCGTCAGCTCGCTGTGCCCGCCTCCGCGTGGAGGTCACCGGAAAGGAAAGCCGCGCCCTCGCGGAACAGGTGCGGGTAAACGCTGGCCAGGTGGTCGAAGAACAGCGCCTCCGGCAGATCGTCGAACTGACCATGGTCCGCCAGGTATTCCATGTATCGCTCGCCCTGGCGATTGAACGGGTGGAAAACGCTGTCGTGACGACCATCGAACGCCAACGGCGGAACGTCGAAGAGGCGGCACAGCGCCAGGTTGAACGCCGGCGTGGCCTTCACCCAGCGGCCGTCGAGGTGCAGCTCGGTGTAACCGTGCATGGCAAACACTTCGCTGCGCAGCAATTCCAACAGCCTGGGCGTGGCCAGATGGTTGCGCACATCCGCCAGCCCGATACGCGCGGGAATGCCGCAATGCCGGGCGCAGGCGGCGAGGAGGATGGCCTTGGGCACGCAATAGGACTCCCCGGCAGCCAGGGCGTGGCTGGCCTTGAGTGTCCCGGGTACCCGGCTGAATACATAGGGGTTGTAGCGGATCTCGTCGCGCACCGCGAGGTACAGGCTGACAGCCTGGTCGATGGGGTCGCGGCTGGCGCCACGGTGTCTTTCGGCGAACTCGACCACCAGGGGGTGGTCACTATCAACGAAGCGGCCGGGCTGCAAGTAGCGCTGCATGGAGGTGCTCCTCGGGGCGATGATCCCAGTCTATCCAGCACTTTTTCGCTCGGGGTACGACATTCCGGCCAAGCTCGCCGTTCCTGTCGCCATGGTTACCGGTGGCGACTAAGCGCGTGACGGCCCTGCGCCGCCCTCAAGGAAGAGCGAGGCGGCAGGTGACGCAACTGAAACGGCGCGGCGACGCGTGATAGACCTGGACGACTTCGACAAGGACGAACTTCCGCTCAGCCAGGGCAAGGTCCGCTGAGCCCACAGGCAGGACAGCGGGCGCGGAGGACTCTATACTCCCGCGCCCGATCCAGCTTCAGGAAATCCGCCATGGCCAATCCCTACCTCGACCATCACCTCGCTCTGCTCGCCCACCTGCGCAGCATCCTGGTCGCCTTGGGCGAGGCCGAACAGGTTCCCGAGGAGAACCACGCGCTCTTCGTCGAACGTTTCGACGAACTGATGAATGAACTGCCGCGCGACCCGGAAGGCAGCCTGTACATGGGCCAGGATCTGATCAGCCAGGTCTTCCACCGCTACCCGCAGATCGCCCACCTGGTGCCGCGCGACCTGCTCTGGTTCTTCGGCGGCGATTGCCTGCACTTCATGCCCGACGAGGAAATCGACCTGTTCCAGCGCCTCGACGAGCGCCGCTACGAGGCGGAACAGAACGATGAGCCCTTCGATTGGAACCAGGAGAAGCGGTTGCTGGCCCTGCCGGACAATGGCAGCAAGCACTGAGCCCCCATCCGGGGCGGCACCTCCCTGCCGCCCCTCCTCCTTTCCCCGCCCCACCACCACCCATCGCCCATTCTCCCCGCCACGATTGCGGCACGAGGCCAGCCTCTGTCATCATCGCGAATCATTCTTAATCACTCTTTTCAGATCATTTCAATGAGGTCAGCGTGTCGGCCGGTGATCCCGCGAACCCGCATCTGGTAGGGCTGCTTTACCGAGACCATCGTGATTGGCTGTTCAGCTGGCTACGCAAGACGGTGCAATGCCCTCAGCGCGCCGAAGACGTCAGCCAGGACACCTTCCTGCGTCTGCTCGCCCGGGCCGATCTGCAACCTCCCCGCGAGCCCCGCGCCCTGCTGGCTACCATCGCCCGTGGCCTGCTGGTGGATCAGTTCCGCCGCCATGACCTGGAACGCGCCTACCTGGACGAACTGGCCCATGCCCCCCAGGACCTGCACCCGGGCCCCGAGGAACAGGCACTGATCCTGGAAAGCCTCCGGGAAATCGACCGTCTACTGGGCCAGCTATCCAGCAAGGCACGGGCAGCCTTCCTCTATAGCCGCCTGGACGGCCTCGGCCACGCCGAGATCGCCGAGTGTCTGGGGGTTTCCCCCTCGCGGGTGCGCCAGTACCTGGCCCAAGGCATGCGCCAGTGCTACATCGCCCTCTATGGAGAGCCGACATGAGCCGGGCCTCCGCACGCGCCCTGGACGAGGCCATCGCCTGGCAGTTGTGCCTGGATTCCGGCGAGGCCACCGAGCAGGAGCGGCGCGAGTTCCGCCGCTGGCTCGGCGAGCGACCGGAGCACGCGCAGGTCTGGCAGCAATTGGCGGGGATCGACCAGCAACTCGCAGCGGCCGCCCCCACCCCGGCCCGCCGGGCCTTGTTGCGCAGCGGCGGCGTGCGGCGGCGCAGCCCACATCGAATCGCCGGAAACGCCCTGGCCCTGGTGCTGGCCGTGGGCCTGGGTCTTGGCCTGCTCACCCAGCAGCGCCCCCTCGGGGACTACCTGGCGGATGAACTGACCGCCCGTGGCGAGCACCGTGAACTGCGCCTGGCAGACAGCAGCATCGTGCAACTCAACAGCCGCACCGCCCTGGACATCGACTTCGACGGAGCGCAGCGCCGGCTCTACTTGCACAGCGGCGAAATACTGGTGAAGACCGGTCACGACGACCCGCGCCCGTTCATCGTCGAAACCGAGCAGGGCCGCCTGCAGCCTCTGGGCACCCGCTTCCTGGTACGCCGCGAGGGCGAGTCGACCCGGTTGATCGTGCTCGAATCGGCTGTGGCCGCAGCGCCACGCAGTGCATCAGGCGAGCGGGTGATCCAGGCCGGTGAACAGGTGCGCATCGACCAGAAGCACCTCGGTAAGAGCGAACCCGCACCGGTGGGCGCGGAGGCCTGGAGCCACGGCATGCTGGTGGCCGACGACATGCCATTGGCACAGCTGATCGACAGCCTGGGTGAGTACCGAAGCGGCTACCTGGGCCTGGACCCGGCCCTGGCCGACTTACGCATCAGTGGTGTCTTCCCGCTGAACGACAGCGACAAGGCGCTTGCAGCCTTGCCCCCCAGCCTGCCAGTGCGCATCGAGCGTTACAGCGACTGGTGGGTGCGCGTGGTGCCCGCGAACGACTGACAGGCGATGACTGTCCCGCAGGGTGGCAATCGCTCAAACGATTTCCACCGCGCGGCAGTGCCTTGGCGTTCGAGGCAGTGAAATAGCCAGACAAGCGCTCTCCACCCCACCAAACAACGCGTCCAGGGACGGGACCGGAAAATTTTCTCAATCCCCCCTGTCACTTTTCGATTCTGGTTCGGCAAGAAGGCATTGAGACGATTTCTCACTTAGGAGATGTTCGCAATGCACACCGCTACCGCCCCGTTCCGCCACACCTTGCTGGCACTGGCAATCACCCTCGGCGGCCTGTCCACCCAGGCCCTGGCCGAGGCCTACCAACTGCCCTCCGCGTCACTGGCCAGCACCCTGAACCGCATCGCCGCGAATGCCGGCATCGTCCTCAGCGTCGACCCGGCCCTGACCGCTGGCAAGACTGCCCCGGCCGTGCAGGGCGAACTGAGCCCGCTGCAGGCACTGTCCCAGGCGTTGCAGGGCAGCGGCCTGCGCCTGGTGCAGAACGGCGCCGACAGCTACAGCCTGGCACCCGTCGCTGATGAAGCGATGAACCTGCCGGACGTGAACATCGACGGCAGCCGCAGCTATGAAACCGCCTGGGGCCCGACCACTGGCATGGTCGCCAGCCGCACCGCCGCCGGCACCAAGACCGACACCGCGATCATCGAAATTCCCCGCTCGATCTCGGTGATCACCCGCGAGCAGCTGGATTCGCGCCCGACGCTCAACCTCAACGACTCCCTGCGCTACACCGCCGGCGTGATGAGCAGCGGCTACGGCTCCGACTCCCGCTCCGACTGGTTGAAGGTGCGCGGCTTCGTGCCAACCCAGTTCCTCGACGGCCTGCCGCTGCCGGTGGGCTCCTTCGCCAATCCGAAGATCGAACCCTGGAACCTGGAGCGCATCGCCGTGCTGCGCGGCCCGGCGTCCTCGGTCTACGGCCAGACCCCGCCCGGTGGCCTGCTGGACATGGTCAGTCGCCGCCCGCAGGAAGAACAGGCCAACGAGCTGGAACTGCAGGCTGGCAGCAACGAACACAAGCAGATCAACTTCGACAGCACCGGCAAAGTCGACGACCAGGGCCAGTTTCTCTACCGCGTCAGCGGCACCGTGCGCGACAGCAACTCGCCCATCGACCACATTCCCGACAAGCGCTACAACCTCGCGCCGAGCCTGACCTGGAACATCAACGACGACACCCGCCTGACCTTCCTCTCGCAGTACACGCGCGACGATACCGGCATTACCGGCCAGTTCCTGCCGCTGCAGGGCACCAAGATCGACTCCCCTTTCGGTGACATCTCCCACCACAAGAACCTGGGCGAGCCGGACTGGGACTTCTACGACCGTACCTACTACGCCCTTGGCTACGCGTTCGAGCACCGTTTCAACGACGTCTGGCAGTTCCGTCAGAACCTGCGTTACACCAAGAGCGACCTGGAGTTCCAGGCGGTGAACGTGGCCACCTTCAACAGCATCGATGCCGACGGTAACGTCAACCGCGAGTCTGGCATCGTCGACGAAGACATCAGCCAATTCGCCGTGGACAACAACTTCCAGGCCGACTTCAGCACCGGTGAGCTGGACCACACCCTGCTGCTGGGCCTCGACCATCAGCGCGCCAACACCAACTACCGCTGGCTGTACGGCATGGGGGTGCCGCCGATCAACGTCAACAACCCGATCTATGGCGCTGACCTGTCCGGCGTGAGCTACTTCACCATGCAGGACTTCAACCAGAAGACCCGCCAGACCGGCCTCTACATCCAGGACCAGATCGCCCTGGACAACTGGCGCCTGACCCTCGGCGGCCGCGAAGACTGGGTGCACACCGGCACCACCTTCTACAACAAGAACGACGCCACCAACACCCAGCGCGACGTGGCCTTCAGCGGCAACGTGGGCCTGAGCTACCTGTTCGACAACGGCATCACCCCGTACATCTCCTACGCCGAGTCCTTCCAGCCGGCGATGGGTGCGAACGTCGACAGCACGCTGTCGTTCGAGCCCACCGAGGGCAAACAGTACGAAGTGGGCATCAAGTACCAGCCGCCCGGCACCGACGCCATGCTGACCGCCGCTGTCTACGACCTGACCCAGACCAACGTCAGCGTCACCGAAGGCAGCGTGACCCGCCAGATTGGCGAGCTGGAAGTACGCGGCCTGGAACTGGAAGCCACTGCCGACGTCACCGAGAACCTCAAGCTGGTGGCCTCCTACAGCTACACCGACAGCGAAATCCAGAAAGGCGCCGACAAAGGCAACCGCATGGCCCAGGTGCCGCGCAACCAGGCTACCGCCTGGGCCGACTACACCTGGCACAGCGGCATCCTCGACGGTTTCGGCATCGCTGGCGGCGTGCGCTACGTGGGGGACAGCTACGGCAACACGGCCAACACCTGGCTCGGCCATACCGGTTCCTACACCGTGTACGACGCCTCGGCCCACTACGACCTGGGCCGCCTGAACAGCTCACTGCGCGGTCTTTCGGTAGCGGTGGACGCGAAGAACGTATTCAACAAGGAATACCTGTCCACCTGCGACGGCTACTGGTGCTACTACGGCGACGAACGCACCGTGGTCGGCAGCGTTAACTACAAGTTCTGACGAAGCACGGCCGCCCCGCGTGGCGGCCTTTGAATCGGGAATCGCCATGCAAAGCCGCACCATCCGGCGCTGGTCCCAGGTGCATACCTGGACCAGTCTGATCTGCACCCTCTTCCTGCTGATGCTGGCCCTTACCGGCCTGCCGCTGATCTTCCACCACGAGCTGGAGCACCTGCTGGGTGAAGCGCCCGAGCTGCGTGAATTGGCGCCTGGCACCCCGCACCTGGGTCTGCAGCAACTGGTGGATGCCGCCCAGCGCCACCGCCCCGGCGAGGTGGTGCAGTACCTGGGTTTTGAGAAAGACGAGCCGAATGGCGTGGTCGCCATCACTGCCGCCACCGCTGGTACCGAGCCGAACGCCTCGCATACCTTCATGATCGATGCACGCACTGGCGAGCCCGTGGCCATGCCGGCGGCCAACGGCGGCGTGCTGATGTTCATCCTGCGCCTGCACGTGGACATGTTCGCCGGGCTGCCTGGCAAGCTGCTGCTGGCGTTCATGGGCCTGTTGTTCGTGATCGCCATCGTCTCCGGTGTGGTGCTCTACTCGCCCTTCATGCGACGCCTCAAATTCGCCGAAGTACGTCACCAGCGCTCCACACGAACGCGCTGGCTGGACCTGCACAACCTCATCGGCATCGTCACCCTGACCTGGGCGCTGGTGGTGGGGGTCACCGGTGTCATCAGCGCGTGCGCCGACCTGTTGATCAGCGCCTGGAGACAGGATGCGCTGACCGCACTGGTAGAACCCTACCGCAACGCACCGCCACTCATCGAACGCTCCCCCGTGGACAATGTGCTGACAATTGCCACCGACGCACTGCCCGGCATGCAGCCGGATTTCATCGCTTTCCCCGGCACCCGTTTCTCAAGCGAGCACCACTACACGGTATTCATGGTCGGCAGCTCTCACCTGACGGCCCACCTGTGGACGCCAGTGCTGATCGACGCGCGCACCCTGGCGGTCACTGCCGTCGCGCAGCGTCCCTGGTACATGGATGCACTGGCCATGTCGCAGCCACTGCATTTCGGCGACTACGGCGGCCGTCCCATGCAATTGCTCTGGGCCGCGCTGGATATCCTCACCATCATCGTGCTCGGCAGCGGGCTCTATCTCTGGTGGGTTCGCCTGCGGCGCGGCGCCGGGCAACGTGCTTTCGGGGAGTCCAGGGCATGAACTGGCGCCAATCCACCTTCACCTTGCCCCTGGTCATCGGCCTGCTCTGCGCAGTGGGCCTGTTCAGCGCCCTGCTGGGCGATGGCTGGTGGGACGCCCTGGCCTGGCTGGGCTTGGGGGTGCCTGCCCTGCTGAGCACCTGGCCGCTCCTGCGCCGCCCGATCAGCCGCAAGCGCTGATTCGTGAAGTGCAAAAAAGGCCCGCCCGGCATTGCCGGGCGGGCCTTTGATAGGGCGGGAATGCAGGGCCTGGAGAAGAACGCCAGTCGCCGCTTCGGATCAGCCCTGCCGGGCCTGCTCGGCGCGCTGCTTTGCAGCCACAGCCTCTTGCTGCTTCTGCTCCAGCTGGACCTTCGCCAGACGGGCCTGCCAGCGTTGAGTCGTACGATCGCCGCCGCCTGCAGCCATGGCGGTAGTGGCCGAAAGGACGATGGTCAGGGCGGAAGCAAGGGCGATAACAGATTTCATAATCAAACTCCGGACAACAAACAGGGCAAAACGGAAAGGATTAGCGGGGGCCCGATCAACGCCGGTTGGAGCACGCACTGAATGCGTGAACGGCTGCGGACCGATGATCAATTCCGGAAAATAGGACCCTACCACAGCGCAATTCGTTCGCTAGCTAACTTGTTTGCCCGCACCGAAGGCCGATCGAAACGCGCTGCCGCTGGGAGCCTAGAGCGGCGCGAACCGCCCGTCGGCCCACCTGCTGAAGCCAGTCTTTGCGAATGGAAAAGATGGCACCGCCCCCGGATGAAACTCAGCCGCCGGCAAGCGTCGCGCCGAGCCGCGCCAGTTGCTCTCGCAGCCAACGCAGGCCGGGCGCCAGTTCCTGCTGGCGGTGCCAGATCAGACTCACCTGCACGGACGGCGTCGACACCGGAAGCGGCGCAATCTCCAGCGCGTAGATGGCCGCGAAGTGCTCCGCTAGCCGGCGCGGCACGGTGCCCAGGAGGTCGGAGCGCGCCACGATGGGCGGGATCGCCAGGTAGTGGGGAACCTGAAGCCCCGCCCGGCGCTTGATCTTCGCCGAGCCCAGGACGATCTCCAGCGGCGAGCCACGGCCGGCTCGCGGCAATATCAGCACATGCTGGCTGCCCAGGTAGCGCTCGCGAGTGAGCCCTCCCGCGAAAGCCGGGTGCCCGGCCCGGCCGATCACCACCAAGTCCTCCTCCATCAAGGGCTGGTAGCAGAGATCGGGGTTGTCGAAGTAGAGGTAGTCGATGGCCAGGTCCAGCTCGCCGGTCGCCAACCGTGTCACCAGGCTTTGCGCCTCGTCGTCCTGCACCTCCAACACCACCCGCGGCGCTTCGTGCCTCAGTTGCTCCAGCAACGCCGGCAGCAGCATGGCCTGGGCGTAGTCGTTCATCGCCAGCCGAAAGCAGTGCTCGGCGCCCGGGTCGAACACTTCCTGGGCACCCAGCCCGAGCTGCAGCAGGTTCAGCGCCTGGCGCACTGGGGCGTAAAGCACCTGGGCATGAGCAGTGGGTGACATGCCCCGAGCGGTACGCTTGAACAACGGCTCTCCCAGCTGGCTACGCAGCCGCGCCAGGGCATTGCTCACCGCGGGTTGACTCATGTGCAGACGCGCGGCGGCACGCGACAGGTTCTGCTCCTGCATCAGGGCGTCGAACACCAGCAGCAGGTTCAGGTCGATTCGGCGCAAATTCAGACCCATGAATAATACTCATTTCAACTATCCATTATCGGAATAAAGCATTCACCACTATGCTCCCCGGTATGTCAACAAGACTGCTGGAGCAGCCATGAGCCACGACACCCAGGCCTTTCGCGACCGCTATCGGGCGGGCATCCATCCCCTCTACAACGTCTGGCTGCACGGTGGTTTCGTGCTGCTTTACGGCGCGGCATGCCTGAGCTTTTTCATTGGCAGCCTGGAGCACATGGCGCCTTGGGAGTGGCTGGTGGTGCCGGCAGCACTGGTGTTCTTCAGTTGGGGGGAGTACTCCATCCACAGGAACCTGGGCCATCACAAAACGCGTCTTGGCGCAATGTTCTACAAGCGCCACACGGGCGATCACCATAGCTTCTTCGTCGCCGGGTGCATGACCTGGGAATCGGCTCGGGACTGGCGGGTGATCCTCTTCCCCGCCTGGCTGATCGTTCTCTACAGCATCGGCCTGTTCGCCGCCTGGTGGCTGCTGTCCTTCATCAACAGCAACGTCGCTGCCCTCTTCTCGGCGACATTGCTGGCCGGTTACCTGAGCTACGAGGTCTTCCACGCCTGCGAGCACCTGCCCGCCAACCACCCCATCTCGCGCCTGCCATGGATCCGCCACATGCGCCGGCTGCATGAACTGCACCACCGCCGCGACCTGATGCAGACCCACAACTTCAACCTGGTATTCCCGCTCATGGACTGGCTCAAGGGCAGCCTGTACTGGGAACCACTGGAACAGGAGAGCGCCATGACCCGAATGCAGCACGAAGTGGAAATCGCCCACGCCCCGGAATACGTCCTGGCCTACGCCAGCACCGCCACCCGCTGGCCGGAGTGGCACCCCTCCTCCCTGCGCGTGGACGGGCCGGCCGGGCCGCTGCCGGCGGGCAGCCATTTCGAAGAAGACATCCACGCCGGCGGACGTGCGGGACATCTGAGCTGGGATGTGACCGAGTACAACCCCGGCCGGCGCTGGCGTGCCACCGCCAAAGGCACCCATGGACTGGAACTGGTGCTGACCTATGAATGCGAAAGCACCGGCAGCGGGACACGGTTCGTCCGCACCCTGGAGTACGGTTTCTCCGGGCTGGCCATGCAGATCGCGAACTGGCTGGTGATGCGCGGCAAGATCGACCGCGAGTCGGCCGAATCCATGAAGCAGCTGAAGGCGATGGCCGAACGCGCCATCGAGGCGTCCCCGGCCCGCCAGCACGACCTGGTCTAAGTCGGAAACGCAGAAACGAAAACGCCGCTCGAATGAGCGGCGTTTTCGTTTAACTGGAGCGGGAAACGAGACTCGAACTCGCGACCCCGACCTTGGCAAGGTCGTGCTCTACCAACTGAGCTATTCCCGCGTACAACATTTAAAAGTGGCGTCCCCTAGGGGACTCGAACCCCTGTTACCGCCGTGAAAGGGCGGTGTCCTAGGC